>NZ_WVIE01000028.1 GCF_010091945.1 Myxacorys almedinensis A | reverse complement strand
GCTCATCAGGACAAATCAAACAACGCTTTCCTAATCTTGCTTCCTTTCCTCTCCTTCAAGATGGATAAAGTCGAGCTCAGATCAGAATGTAGTCTTCAAAGTCATATCGAGTTCTTAGCTTTAACAGCGATCGCTCAATCCCCTGTTGGTCTAACCACTGCAACACTGCTGCTGCACACTCAGCACATTTAAGCAAATCAAATCGGCTAACAATTGCGCCCACCTCCCGATAAATCTCTTCCGATGATAAGTCACTCACAATCTAATCAAATCCTCAAAATCCCAACCTTACCTATGAGATCGATCGCTTAACGGTGGTGTACCGCACATTTCAGGCAAAGGTACAAGCGAGGTCTCGTCGCGGAAGAAATCTGCGATCGCAGCGGAAACGTCACCCTTGCCGAAGTTTACGCTGCCCTCACTTACTATCACGCCAACGTTGCAGAAATCGAAGCCGATATCGCCCATCAAGCAGCAGAAGCAAAATGCCTAGAAACAGTGCATCAATCTTCGACCCGATCGAAGGAACCGCGTTACTTTTGCAGTTGAGCGGCACTTGCGATATCTGCAAGCAGTGTATCGGCAGCTAGAGTAACACTTTGTAAACTCGCGCCATAATAAATGCAGTAACACTCGTATTCAACATCAGTTCGATCGGCTTGATTCCCCCAACCTCCTGCTCTCCAAAAAGAAGGGAGCCATTTGCGGGAGAGGGGAGTCAGAAAAAATATTGTCGAACTGACGTGTATGTACTGCCGTTCCCGGAGAATCTCATGGCAATTCGCGCCAGTTTGCCGTTTGTGAGTCGTCGTCAGGCTGACATTATCGAAGTTGTAGCTCGCAACGGCTGGTCTTATTTTCGCAATCAATTATCGCTCAATCCTGAACCAGAACAGTTTTCGCTTCCGTTGCCTGAGGTGCTGCGGCAAATTTTGATTGACTTGGGACCAACCTTTGTCAAACTGGGGCAACTCTTGAGTACGCGCCCTGATCTGCTGGCACCAGAGTATATTCAGGCTCTCGAAACCCTGCAAGATGATGTGCCTGCATTGCCGTGGGTTGAGATCGAAGACATTCTTAAAGCAGAATTTCAGCAGCCGTGGACAACGCTGTTTGCCGAGATTGACCAGAGCGCGATCGCAGCCGGTTCCCTCGGACAGGTGCACAAGGGCAGACTGAAAGATGGGCAAGTGGTGGCAATTAAAATTCAGCGTCCGGGTATTCGATCGGTGATTGAGCAAGATTTGGATGTGCTGCAATCGCTCGCAGAATGGTTTAGCAGCGACAGTGTTGGGCAAGCCTACGATCTGCCCGGATTAGTCGAAGAATTTCGCTCTAGCTTAAATGGAGAGTTGGATTTTCGGCGAGAAGCGCGCAACACCGATCAACTGCGCGAAAATTTGTCAAGCAGTACGCTGTGGAATCGAGGGCAGGTGATTGTTCCGCAGGTATTTTGGAGCCTGACTCGCGAACGGGTGCTGGTGCTGGAATGGATTGAAGGCGTCAAGCTCAACAGCGTCGATCTTCCAGAAGCGCGCAAGCAAGCGTTGGCAGCGCTGATTGTGCAGGTGATCATGCAACAAATGCTCTTGAATCGATTTTTTCATGCTGATCCTCATCCAGGCAACTTTTTGTATATCGGGGATGAAACCGAAAATCGGATTGCCTTGCTCGATTGTGGCATGGTGGCAATGTTTGATCCCCGCACGCAGCGTATTATTTCTGATCTGCTCGTTGGCATTATTTACGAGCAGCCGCGCCAAGTGGCGCAATCGATCCGAGAGTTAGGATTTACGCGCCTAGAACTTGATTTACGATCGATCGAATCTGCCTTTGATCGGCTATTGCGCCGGTTTTACACCCGCCCGCTCGAAGAAATCAACATGACGGAGTTGCTGAATGAGGCGCTGAGAATTCCCCGCGAAAACAAAATTCAAATGCCTGGAACGATCGGTTTGTTTGTCAAAGCGATCGCAAATGTGGAAGGCATTGCTCGACGGTTTGATCCGCTATTTCCCTTTGTCGATGTGGCACGCCCTGTGGTCGAACAATCGCTGCAACGCCGGATGTTTGGCGATCAAATCGTTCCCGACATTGCTCGGTCGTCGCTCTATTTATCGGAATTTTTGATTCAATTTCCGCAGCGTTTAGATGTATTGCTCGATCGGTTGGAGCGATCAGAGTTGGGGTTAATTTGGCGATGGCGCGACCAATCAGAGTTTCAACAAGCCGTGACAAAGGCAGTGCGGCGAATAAGCTTGGCGCTGATTGGAGTGGGGAGTATGGTGTCGGGTTCGTTGCTGGCAACCGCCGGATTAGCCGACCCTTCTGGCGCAACGTTGCTGTGGAGCCAGGGGCTACTTGGGGTTGGCATAACGCTGGGTGCGTGGTTGGTGATGGAATATCTGTTCAAGCCTTAAACGTTTACTTTACCAAGGCAGGCGGCTCCCGTCCCACGAGAAAAATTCTCCGCTATCGCTTTCTTGGAGTTGATCGAGGACGGTGAATAGCTGTTGAACGGTGCGATCGCAGGAAAATAATTTCTCCGGCGGCACAGTGCGCTGAAACGGGCGGGACAATTTTGTATCGGTTGTGCCAGGATGCAACGTCACCACGATCGTCCGGGGGCAGGTTCGCTTGTATTCGATCGCGGTGGTTCGCATCAACATATTTAACGCTGCTTTTGACGCACGATAGCCATACCATCCGCCTAGCTGATTGTCTCCAATGCTGCCCACTCTGGCAGAAATTGTGGCAAACAGGGCGCGATCGCGGTGCTTCAACAACGGCTGCACATGTTTAGCTAACAACGCTCCGCCAATGCTGTTGATCTGAAAATACCGGATCAAATTTTCTGCATTGAGATGCCGCAAACTTTTCTCAGGCTGCATGATTGAGTCGTGCAGAATGCCAACACAATTGATCACATAATGCAGCGTCGATGTTTCGGTTTGAATCTCTGCGATCGCATCGGCAATCTGCGATTCATCGGTAATATCCATCGGCAGACAGCGTAGGCGCGGATCTGTTAGCATCACCACGTCTGATTTAGGATGACGATAGGTCGCGTAGACGCGATCGCAGCGATTTGAACTCAAACATTGCTTGACAAATTCTAACCCAATGCCTTGACCCGCTCCGACAATCAGTGCCGTTCGTAAACCCGTTCTTGAGTTAATGTTGCGAGGCAAGTCGGTCATCGTTGTCGTAGGAAAAACCGCTCTGAGTATACCATTGGGTGCTTCGCTGTTGGATAGCAAGCAACGTACGAAACAGCCTACCTGAATCTAACGTCAGCGATCGCTTGTTCTGTCGAATTTTTTGGCAAAGAAATCTAAGAAGTCACTCCTTGCCCTGTTCTCTACCCCACATACACCCCTGACACAAGCTACCTTCCAGCATTTAATAACTCTTCCTAAGAAGTCAAACGCACCGTGTTAACCGAGAGAGATTGAGCTATCATAGGAATTCTGAACTCACTAATCCGTCCAATCATCTCTTAAACCCTGAGAGATGACGGTGTAGGCTGCACATTTTCTGGATGTGCATACGCATCAACAGGAGGCGATTTTTTTACGGAGACAACCAGGAAAACAATTAGCATGGTCAATCAGAACACAGTAGCTATGGATGTCGGTTTTACCCACGAAGACTTTGCGGCTTTACTAGACAAATACGACTACCATTTCAGTCCGGGAGATGTTGTAGCAGGAACCGTATTTAGCCTAGAGCCAAGAGGTGCGCTGATTGACATTGGTGCTAAGACGGCGGCTTACATTCCGATTCAAGAAATGTCGATCAACCGCGTGGATAGCCCCGATGAGGTGCTGCAATCCAACGAAACCCGAGAGTTCTTCATCTTGGCAGACGAAAACGAAGATGGGCAGTTGACCCTCTCGATTCGTCGGATTGAATACATGCGAGCCTGGGAACGGGTTCGTCAGCTTCAAGCCGAAGATGCAACGGTGCGATCGATTGTATTTGCCACCAACCGAGGCGGTGCCCTTGTTCGCATTGAAGGATTGCGCGGCTTTATTCCTGGCTCTCACATCAGCACTCGCAAGCCCAAGGAAGAATTGGTCGCGGAAGAATTGCCGCTCAAGTTTTTGGAAGTAGACGAAGAGCGCAACCGGCTTGTTCTCAGCCACCGTCGAGCGCTGGTTGAGCGTAAGATGAACCGCCTGGAAGTTGGCGAAGTGGTGATCGGTACGGTGCGCGGCATCAAGCCTTATGGTGCGTTTATTGACATTGGCGGTGTCAGTGGGTTGCTGCACATCTCCGAAATTTCTCACGATCACATCGATACGCCTCACAGCGTCTTTAACGTCAACGACGAAGTGAAGGTGATGATTATTGATCTCGATGCTGAGCGCGGACGGATTTCGCTTTCGACCAAGCAGCTTGAGCCAGAACCCGGCGATATGGTGAAAAACCCAAGTGTAGTGTACGACAAGGCTGAGGAGATGGCGGCGAAGTATCGTGAAACAGTAATGCAACAGCAACAGGGCGGAGCGCCTGCGGCAGTTGTAGAAGCGCCACCTGAGATCGAAGCCCCTACGGTAGAGGAGGAACTAGAAATCCCTTCAGCCGTTGAGGAGCCGGAAATCCCTCCCGTTGTTGAAGAAGCAACAGTTGAAGAAAGGTCTGTTGAAGAAGCGACTGTTGAAGAAGGGTCTGTAGCGCCAGATGAACCTGCGATTACCGCTATGCAAAACTCGGAAGGAATTGCGGAAGCGACCGAAGAAGCAGAAGAAGCAGAGTTAGCGCCTGTCACTGAAGAATAAATCGCAACTTATACAGCGATTCAACACTGCGATTCAACACTGTAAGAGGGAGCCATCCCTCTTTTTTTGTGAGGATTTTGATAGTGAGAAGTTTGATGGTGAGAAGTTTGATAAGGTGCTGAAGTTGCTGGGTACGGTTTGCAGGGGAAGTAGATTTTGCAATACCCACTTGCCATTCAAACAGAACGATGGTCGAAACACTAATGTCTTGAGCAGGCATACTGGCAAGGTTTTGAGCAACCTGCCCTTGACCTTTAAAGTAGTAGATCAGGGTATTGGTATCCAAAACGTGCATTTAAAGGCTCTCTCGCAAGAGGTCTTGTCCCGATTCAGCACGAATATCCTCTAGGCTAGGAAAGTCTTCTCTCCACGCTCCGGCAAGGGAGTAAACAAGCTCTGCCCAAGGAACTGAGTCTTACCGTGCCGACGGGTCGGTTAGCATTCAGGTGTTTGGCACGAATAAATTCAGCATAAGTCAGGATCTCGCTGGCTTGCTCTTGGGGAAGGGATTTGACGATCGCGTAAATTTGTTCAGCAATACTCATGATAGGTTTCAGGATAAAGTGCAGTTTAAGTATAGGCATCCTAGCCAGTTGACTTTCTCACTGTTTTAGAAGCCTTGCCCCTGCTACCTTGAAATCATATCTGTCATCTGAGCCTTAGACGCTCCCGATCCAAAGCAACGCGATTGGCTTTCCCACGTTCCGCAGGATCGCACCTCGTGAAGATTTAATAATTCTCTGATGGAATTACGGAACCTTGTTCAGTAAGAATTCGAGGGATCTAATATAGAACTAGTAGCGTTAGGCAAGGGATCTTATCGAAACGGTTTACGGTCATCTTCAAGGTCTCAAATCCAGTCAGTTAAAGCAGTTGCAGCGCTTGTATCATCAGCGTCTACCGGGCGATCGCATCACAACGCCAGAATTTGCCCAACGGCTGGCTGCCATTAGCACAGACATTAATCAACCTATTTGTACCTACGTAAATCGACGGGGACAGGTAATTCGAGTTGGGATCGGTACGCCTAGGCAAACGCAAATTCCGCCGCTAGAACTTCCGCGCTACGGGGCAGAACGGCTGTGCGGCATTCGCTGCATCGCAACTCAACTTAAACACGACACCCCTGGTGAATCTGCGCTCACGGCAATGGCAATTCAGCGACTCGATGCCCTAGTAGCGCTGACGCTCACAGGCGGCGGATTTGAGCGGCGCGGCGGTGGGGCAACGGGCTATGTGAAGGCTGCTTACTTAGCCCATTTAGTGCCTCATCCTGAAGCAAACTGGACGGTTTCTCCGGCTCTGAGCCTGGATACTGTGGCAGATCAAGACTTTTTAGAATTAGTTGAGGGGCTAGAAGAAGAGTTTCGGCGAGATGCGATCGCACACCAGGTCGATGGCAATCACGATCAGGTGTTGGTCATCGGTGTGCAAGTGGATAATCTCTCGCCGCAACGCTTTCAAGATGGTCTGCATGAGTTGACGCGGTTGGTGGATACTGCTGGCGGTGAAGTGCTGCAAACCTTGAAACAAAAGCGGTCTCGTCCCCATCCTCAAACTGTGGTAGGAGAAGGGAAGGTGCAGGAAATTGCCCTCACTGCACAGACGATCGGGGCAAATTTAATTGTGTTCGATCGCGACCTTTCCCCGGCTCAAGTGCGAAATTTGGAAACTCAAATCGGCATTCGCGTTGTCGATCGCACCGAAGTGATTTTGGATATCTTTGCTCAACGGGCGCGATCGGGGGCGGGAAAACTCCAAGTGGAGTTGGCGCAGCTTGAATATATGCTGCCCAGACTGGCAGGGCGGGGACAAGCCATGTCACGCTTGGGCGGCGGTATTGGCACCCGCGGTCCAGGGGAGACGAAGCTAGAAACAGAGCGAAGAGGTATTCAACGACGCATTTCTCGACTCCAGCAAGAAGTAAACCAGCTTCAGGCGCACCGGGCACGGTTACGGCAGCGGCGGCAGCATCAAGAAGTTGCGTCTGTTGCCGTGATTGGATATACGAACGCTGGGAAGTCTACGTTGCTCAATGTGTTGACAAACGCTGAAGTGTACACTGCCGATCAGCTTTTTGCAACGCTAGACCCTACCACGCGACGATTGATGGTGACCGATCTAGAAACCAACCAATCTACTTCTATGCTGCTCACTGATACGGTGGGATTTATTCATGAATTGCCGCCCTCGTTGATGGATGCTTTTCGGGCTACGCTAGAAGAAGTGACCGAAGCCGATGCCTTGCTGCATGTGGTGGATTTATCTCACCCAGCTTGGCAAAGTCAGATCCGTTCGGTGATGCACATTTTGTCGGAAATGCCGATTTCTCCGGGACCGGCACTGGTCGCATTTAATAAAATTGATCAAGTCGATGGGGCAACCCTTGCGATCGCACGAGAAGAGTTTCCTCAAGCTGCTTTTATTTCGGCTTCCGAGCGGCTTGGTTTGGAAACGTTGCGGCAACGGCTGTGTCAACTGGTGAAATATGCGGTGTCTCCATGAGCGTGATTCAGGCGGCAAAATATCTTCAAATCGATGGGTTTCTAGATCAGTCGAGGCTGCCATCTACTGTCTCGCAAGAGTGCAATATTCACCTGCTGGAGTATGTGATCAGCCGCGAATCTAGGTTTGTTTCAACTACCACGTCAACGGGCGAAGCCGATTATCGAAACTCAAAAATTTTGTACGAATTTCCAGAAATATCAGCATGGATGGTTCACCATATCAGCGCGATATTGCCGACGGTGTTTACCCAGTTGGATCATCCGCTGTTTGAGGTGTCGCAAATCGAGATGCAGCTAACAGCGCACAACGACGGCAATTATTACAAAATGCATAACGATAATGGCAGTGCTGCTGTGGTTAATCGAGAACTGTCCTACGTCTACTATTTCTACCAAGAGCCGAAAGGGTTTTCAGGAGGAGAGTTGCGGCTGTACGATCTAGATGTCGCTACCGGATGGTATGAATCAGCCGAAACATTTGTGACGATCGAGCCGCGCAACAACAGCATTGTCTTTTTTCCCAGTTACTATCTTCATGAGGTGTTGCCTGTGGCTTGCCCATCCCGTAGGTTTGCTGAAAGTCGCTTTACGCTAAATGGTTGGATCTGTCGTTAGCGCTTAAAATTAAGAAATATTACTAGTTCTGAAAGATAGGTCTGAAAGACTATGGCTCCTACCGTTGAGATCTATACCTGGAGTACGTGCCCCTTTTGCATTCGGGCGAAAGCCTTACTCGATCGTAAAGGGGTTGACTACACCGAACACAATCTAGATGGGGA
Organism: Myxacorys almedinensis A; assembly: GCF_010091945.1. GTDB lineage: Bacteria > Cyanobacteriota > Cyanobacteriia > Leptolyngbyales > Leptolyngbyaceae > Myxacorys > Myxacorys almedinensis. The sequence goes on along the minus strand of NZ_WVIE01000028.1, from coordinate 53,817 downwards.
TGAATCGGGACGGATGAAAATGGCGGAACGCTCAGATGGGCAGCGTTCTGTCCCCCAAATTTTTATCAACGATCAGCATATTGGTGGGTGTGATGAGGTTCATGCCCTCGATCGCGCTGGAAAGCTTGATGCGCTGCTGCAAGCCAGCTAAAGCACTTCTAGAACCTCTGTCTGGGGCAAGGGAGGGCACTCCTTGCCCTTGGTTTCTGAGGTTGTGATCTTTTGGCTCAACCCAACCCCGTATCGGCACCATCGCCCCAACCCTGCTACTTTAGGACATCTCCTGTGAAATTCGCATTCATCATCGATCCGATCCATCGTCTCGACCCAACCCACGATACCAGCGTTGCTTTTATGGAAGCCGCTCAGGAACTGGGTCACGAAGTTTGGATAACGCAACTCGATCGTTTAAGTGTGGTCAGGGGCAGAGCCTGGGCATGGCTCGAACCTGTGACTGTGATCCCTGTGACGTTGGGTGAAAATCGGTGGGTTGCGATCGCGCAATGGTACTCGGTGGGAGAGGCGCTGTTTCGACCGCTCGACGACATGGATGTGGTGTTCATGCGAAAAGATCCGCCGGTCGATGATGCCTATTTGTACGCAACCTATATTTTAGATTATGTTGATCAGGCGAAAACGCGGGTCGTGAATTCTGCGAGCGGCATTCGGGCAGCTAACGAGAAAATGTATGCTTTGCAGTTTACAGATGCGATTCCCGATACGATCGTGACGCAAGATAAGCAGGTGATTCGGCAATTTTTAGACCGAAAAGGGGCTGCTGTACTCAAGCCGCTCAATGGCAAAGCCGGAGAAGGCATCTTGTTTTTGCAACCGGGCGATCGCAACTTCAATTCTTTGATCGAAATTAGTACTCAGCAAGGAAAGGTGCCGATCATGGTGCAGACTTACCTACCCGAAGCTAAAGAGGGGGATAAACGCATCATTTTGCTCGATGGCACGCCGATCGGAGCCGTCAATCGGATTCCGACAGGCAACGAATTCCGGGGAAACATGGCCGTAGGAGGACGCAGCGCCCAAACCGAGATTAGCGATCGCGAACGAGCGATTTGTGCGATGGTAGCGCCAACCTTGCAGCAAGCTCATCTGATGTTTGTGGGCATCGATGTGATTGGCGGCTATCTAACAGAGGTGAATGTGACTAGCCCAACCGGGGTTCGAGAAGTAGATCGGCTAGATGGCACCAAATTAGGGCAACAAGTGATTCGTTGGATTGCCGATCAGGAAAGTTAAGATATCACGCTTGACCTTAAGAGCTAGATTAAAGGTCGTTAAATTGTGTGTATCAAAATCTACTGAACGTCTGCTTTCTTCCTCGCAAACTCCTTCCGAATTCCCGTGCTAAAATTCCATCACATCTGCTCAGAGGAAGTTTCTAGAGAGAAGCCAACAGCGACAAGCCCCCTTGTGCTGTCAACTTCTCATCCGCAAGGGCGACTTACCGAACCCTTGCTGTTCCAACCTAGCTCAGGGCAGGTTCTAAGTAGGCGAAGTAGCAATGAAGATAGCGGCGATCGCTGATGAAGTTATGAGGCTAAAGTGATGAACTAACCTCAACTCCTGAAGGCTTTGTTTTTCTGGGTGCCAAAGTACGCCCTGTTTTGTGCGTCGTACTTAGGGATCTTAATTTTTAAGTATCGTATTTAGGTATCGCACTTGGCATCCTATTGAGCGATCGCGCCTTGCTAGCCTTGAGCTTTGGTAATTCAACCCTTCTCCTAACTGCAAAATCTGGTCATGAGATAAAGCCTCTATTCGCATTTGTTCGGTGTGCACTGCCTTTCTAAAGACTCATAATGAAACGGTTTCCTGAGCGGCGCAAGCAATTTTGGGCAAAGTTGGTGACTACGGTTTGGAAGAGTGGGCGCATTTGGATCACGGCTTCGGCGGTGACTGGGTGTCTGATTGGGTTGCGGATGGGTGGCGTGCTGCAAACCTGGGAACTCGGCACGGTGGATCATTTCTTCCGATTGCGACCGACAGAAGCGCCTGACGATCGCATCGTGATCATCGGCATGGAGGAAGAAGATATCCAGCAGTTTGGCTGGCCTCTCTCAGACACTCAGCTAGCGAGTTTGCTGCAAGCGATTAGAGCCGCACAACCACGAGCAGTGGGTGTTGATTTTTACCGAGATATTCCTGTCGGTTCAGGAAATTCTGCCCTGCTTAGCGCTTATCAAGCGATGCCGAATCTGGTCGGCATTGAGCAATTAAAAGACCGCGAAGGATCGGGGGTGGCAGCCTCCCCAAAGCTCAAACGATTGGGGCAAGTGGGGTTCAACAATGTTGTGTATGATAGCGATCGCAAGATCCGGCGATCGCTGCTTTACTGGACAGCCAACGGCAAGCGCTATCAAAGCTTTTCGCTGAAACTGGCACTGCTTTACTTGGCAGCAGAGGGCATTCAGCCTAGACCTGGGCGTCAGAATCCGCGCTACCTGCAATTAAATCATGCCGTTTTTCCGCAACTGACGCCCAACGATGGTGTGTACAACCAAACCGATGCTGGCGGATACCAGATATTTGCTAACTACCGAGGGGCGGCGGGGCAGTTCAAAACGTTTTCAGTCCGCCAGATGCTGAACGGGGAAGTATCGCCCGATCAGTTGCGCGATCGCATTGTGTTGATTGGTTCTGTGGCAACGAGCCTCAAAGATTTTTCGGCAACGCCCTACACTAAACTCAAAGTCGGCTCATCGGGACTGATGGCAGGGGTCGAAATCCAGGCAAATTTCATCAGCCAAATTCTCAGCGCCGCTTTAGATGGGCGACCCCTGTTTCGCAATTGGTCTGAAACGGGTGAGTGGCTGTGGATCTGGGTTTGGGCAGTGGCGGGCACAACCTTAAGCTGGAAACTGCGATCGCCCGCGCGGACTGCGTTATTCATTCTATTGGCGAGTGTGGGGCTGATTAGCCTGTGCTATGGCGCTTTTCTAGTAGGGTGGATCATTCCCGTCGTCCCGAGTTTTCTTGCCTTAACTGGCTCAACAGTGGTGATCATCGGCTACATTGCCCATACCGAGGAAGAACTCAAGCGATCGAAAGAGTTTTTACATCGTGTGATCAATAGTATTCCCGATCCCGTGTTTGTTAAAGATAAACAGCATCGCTGGATTGTTCTCAATGAAGCTTATTCTCGGTTTTTGGGCAAACCCGTTGACGAATTAGTGGAAAAATCGGATTACGATATTTTTCCTGCCCACGAAGCGGATATTTTCTGGCAGCAAGACGAGTTAGTGTTTCAAAGTGAACATGAATTAGAACACGAGGAGCACTTTACCAGCGTTGATGGGAGAACTTACCTGATTGCAACGAAGCGATCGCTGCACAAAGATGCGGCAGGCAACCGATTTTTAGTCGGGGTGATTCGAGATATTACTCACCGAAAAATTGTTGAAAATGAATTGCGGCGAACGACGATCGAACTGTCGCGCTCAAACGCAGAGTTGCGCTTGTCGCAAGACCGACTCAGCTATCTTGCCAATCATGATGCCTTGACGGGGCTACCCAATCGTAATCTGTTGTATGAACGGTTAAGCCAGTGTCTAAATTGGGCAAAAGGAAACGGTCAACTCGTTGCAATTTTGTTTCTTGATTTAGATGGGTTTAAACAGATTAATGATACGTTAGGGCATAGTGTTGGTGATCTGCTGCTGCAAGCTGTGGCAAGGCGTTTGAGCGGTTGCTTACGCACTAGCGATATGATTGCTCGGTTGGGTGGCGACGAGTTTGTGGTGCTGCTGCCCTCGGTTCCAGACCTCGACAATGCAACTACGGTTGCCGAGAAGATTTTATACACGTTATCTCAAGCGTTTGCGATTTCGGGGCAGACCTTGAGGGTTTCATCGAGTATTGGCATTGGGCTTTATCCGACCCATGCAGATGATTTAGAAACGCTAATGCAAAAGGCAGATGAAGCGATGTATCAGGCAAAGAAAAGTGGAAAAAATCGCTATATCATTGGTGCGATGACTGCTGAAGAAACCGTGGATGCTTAGATGGGGTCGCGGGTGGGGTAACAGATGCAACGGATTCAGGCGGATAGTTTGTATTTTGATCGGACTCCGTATTTTGACCGCACAGTGAGGTAGTCTTGGTTCTGCGAAGATTTTAAGGCGGAGAACCCTGGGCGTAGAGATATGAGCGATCCTCCAACCCATTATCCGAGTCTGATTGCCGTTGCCGAGCGATTTGCTTCAGGAGGCGCGATCGCGGCTGTTGAAGCGTTTGGTAGCGGCAATATCAACGATACGTTTCTCGCTACAGTAGAGGGCACAAGCCATCTGCCTTTTGTGCTGCAACGCATTAACACTCGTGTGTTTCGTCGCCCTCAACTGGTGATGAAAAATATGAGCATTTTCACCCGTCATGTCCGCGATCGATTGCAGCATTCTCCCTTGTCTCGGCGCTGGGAAGTGCCGCGAGTGCTGCTCACCACAGAAGAGCGCGACCACTGGGTAGAAGCAGATGGGTCAGTGTGGAGAGCGATTAGTTTTATTGATGGCTCAGAATCGTTTGATGCTATGCACGACGTAGACCATGCGACCGAAGTTGGGTATGCGCTGGGCACGTTTCACAACTTGATCAGCGATCTCTCGCCCGCTCAGTTAGCTGATACGTTAGAAGGCTTTCACATTACACCGCTCTATCTTCAGCACTACGATCGCGTGGTAGCAAAGACGGCTGTGAATCTGTCTCCTGAGGTGAGGTATGGGTTAGAGTTTGTGCGCGATCGCGCGTCTTGGTGTGCTGTGCTTGAAACGGCTAAAACTCAAGGTAAATTACCGCTTCGGTTGATGCATGGCGATCCAAAAGTCAACAATGTTATGTTTGATCGGGCAACCGGAAAAGCGGTCAGCATGATCGATTTAGATACCGTAAAACCTGGACTTGTGCATTATGACATTGGGGACTGTTTGCGCTCTGGCTGCAACCCGATCGGGGAAGAAACTGAGCAGTGGGAAACGGTTTATTTTGAGCCGGATCTTTGCGAAGGCATTTTGCGAGGCTATCTTTCGGTTGCTCAAGACTTTCTAACTGACTCTGATTACGACTATTTGTTCGATGCGATTCGCCTGATTGCGTTTGAGTTGGGGCTACGATTTTTTACTGACTATCTAGCAGGCAACGTCTACTTTAAGGTGAAGCATCCAGACCATAATTTACTGAGAGCTTTGGTGCAATTTCAGCTAACCCAAAGCATTGAGTTTCAAGAAACAGCAATTCGTGCGTTAATTCAAGACCTGCGATGACCGAGTTTTCGCTAGCCTCTTTTTCTTTGTCTAGCGTTGATTTATCCGTTGCGGGAGCCATCCATCGCAGCGATCGTTATCTTATGATTCGATACGATCTTCGTGGCGATCTAGGTGCGATCATTATTCCATCACCTGCCCTTCCCAGTCGTCAAACTAATCTTTGGCAAACGACCTGTTTCGAGTTTTTCCTGGGTCTCAACGATTCTCAGCGATATTGGGAATTTAATCTTTCTCCTGCTGGGCACTGGAACGCTTACCGCTTTGATCGCTATCGAAGGGGAATGCAAGAAGAAACCGCACTTGCAGCGTTTCCGTTTGAGGTGCAGCAGTCCCCTGATGGGTTGAGGCTAACGATCGCGCTAAATTTGGATTGCCTTGGCTTAGCTAAGCAAAGGTTTGAGGTTGCGATCGCAGCGGTGATCGAATCCAAAACCCACGGGCTGACGTACTGGGCATTGGCGCATCCTGGGTTAGAAGCCGACTTTCACAGAAGAGACAGCTTTTTGATTAAATTATGACCGCCAGCAAATGATGAAAACCACATTGGGCAGGCATTGCCTTACAACATCATTCACCCAATACTAGCTCCCACTCCGCCGCCTGAGGATTCCAATCTGGGCGATCGCTCTCTCCCACCACAAACGGCCCCCAATAGCGTTGAGATCCATCTTGGGCAAAAGCCACCACAACATCGCCTTGCTTTAGCTTGATCTCGCGATCGGGCAGAGAAACTAGCAAACCTTCTGTGCTGCCTTCTTGGGGCGCAAAATCCCAATGGGCAGGCGTTGCAAATCTGGCGGCTGCCCCAGCTTTTGTCTTCCCGCTTTGGCGAGAGAGCAATGCCACTCGGAGCGGGTGAACAGAGCGGTTGCTAACTCGCAGTTTGCCTTGACGGGCAGCAACATCGGCGGGATCAGGCTTGGTCGTAGTGGGGGTTGCCGGAGCGCTTGCAGCCGGAGCCTCTGACGGTTGAGTTTTGATCACGGGCACCTGGTTAGACTCGGCAGGAGAAAACTCAATTCCGATTTGAAATCGTTGTAGCAGAAGCCATCCACCCGTCAGCAAAATTGCCACTGCGATCGCAACTTTAAAGGCAGGGTGTCGTTTGTCATTTATCGGTTTCATCAGACCCCGCAACCTTTTTCAATGCTTGTACTTTAGTGATAACAAGCTTTAAGACGATTGTGGCAAGATTTTTTGAGTAAAGTAGTGATAATGCGCCCATATCCGCCATGCAAAATACCCGCCTAAACACACTAGTCCAAGCTACGACGAAGCAAGTGGATCAACTGTTTCGCAATCCGTGGCGTCGAGTTTCGCTACTCACAATTGGGCTACTCTTTGGTTTCTTGGTGGGCAACATCCTGTCTACCACCGCCGGACAGCGCTCAGAATTAGATGTTGTCGCGGCGCTACTGATTGTGGTCGCCACAGAACTGACCAGTCGGGTAATCTATGGCGGCAGCGAACAACTGAAGCGATCGCTGAGTGCCGAATTCATTAACATGCTAAAAATTGGCGTTATTTACAGTTTGTGTTTAGAAGCCTTCAAACTGGGCAGCTAGTGGTCTGTCAAGATGGCATCGAGGGACTAGGAGTCGAGGGATAGAGTGAGTTAGGTCACTGTCTAATTTATATTTTTCCATCCGCTCTCCCAACGCCTTCACGTTACAAGCCAATTGGCATCCTCAACCCAACGCCCTACTTCCCCAATTCTAAAATCACTGGAGATGAGAACATGGAGATTAACTGTGCTGAGATGTGCAAAAACGGCTGTGTTTTGGGTGATAAATGTCCCAATCGCCAATACACTGAGCAGGCGTCAAATTTTATTAGCGAGACGCCGTTAGACAAGCTGCTAGACATAGCAGATGAAGCAGTGCGAAAAAAAGCACGAGAGCGGGCGTCGGCTCCGCCCCAGTGGATTTTGCCAGAAGATTAGTCTATGTCTGTAGTTTTGAACCCAGAGGTCTACCCCACTGTGCCCCTGGTCTGTCTTGCAAACACAGAGAAACTTTGTGGACAATATTGGCATTCCTAATCTATGATGTTTAATTGTCGCTAAAATTCAGTTACGCGATTTCCTGCCCACTCTACACTTTCAGATTTGCTTCTGTAGAAAGAGTTTGAGCAGTGCCTCAAAAGCACTGTTTTTGATAGGAAAATCTAAAGCGATCAGCGCAAAGCGTAACTCCATAGGCACCGCTTCGGGCGAGAAGGCTAAGAATTCCATCAAGGTTTTTATCTAGCTTCACGTTTGATCCCAGCACTCGTTGGATACTGACTAGCACGCTAGCCAAGTCCATCGCTGGTGACAGCATCCTAGAGTCTAGCTCCAAAACAGCTTTGAGTCGGTTGTCTGAGATTCAACTCGACAAAGCGGAATCCGCTACCTCTTTAATCTCCTAGAGGCAAGATTCTTCTGGTCTTCAGGCTGTGAAGCCCGTTGGAGTGACTCCAACAGATCTGCGATGTCTAAGTCGCGGATTTGCCACGTTTATCTGTAATAAAAAGGAGACCCGTTGCCGTGTCAGTCGGTATTCTCGGAACTAAACTTGGCATGACCCAGGTGTTTGACGAAACAGGAAGATCCATTCCTGTCACCGTTATTCAAGCCGGTCCATGCCCCGTCACCCAAGTTAAAACCAAAGAAACAGATGGCTATGCTGCCATCCAAATCGGGTTTGGCGAAGCTAGAGCCAAAGTTCTCAACAAACCCCTGTTGGGACACCTAGCCAAAACCAACACTGATCCTGTGCGCCACCTTGTTGAGTGCCGCGTTGAAAATGCAGGGGACTATGAACCCGGTCAGCACTTGAAAGCCGATCTGTTTGAAAAGGGTCAGCTTGTCGATGTCGTTGGTACGAGTATCGGTCGCGGCTTTGCGGGCTACCAAAAGCGCCACAACTTTAAGCGAGGTCCGATGGCTCACGGTTCTAAAAACCACCGTGCCCCTGGCTCTACTGGAGCCGGAACCACCCCCGGACGGGTGTACCCCGGCAAGCGGATGGCGGGTCGCCTTGGGGGCACGCGCACTACGATTCGGAAGTTGACTGTTGTGCGCGTTGATGCCGATCGCAACCTCATCTTAATTAAGGGTGCGGTTCCCGGTAAGCCTGGTGCGCTGGTGCAGATCATGCCCGCTAACATTCGCGGCAAGAAGGGCTAAGGAGTAAAGACATGGTGGATTGTGTAGTAAAAGATTGGCAGGGAGCCGAAAACGGTACGACATCCTTTGAACTGAAGGTTGCCAAGCCAGAAACCGCGAAAAGCGTGGTGCATCGGGCGTTGGTTCGTCAGTTAGCCAATGCTCGTCAAGGAACCGCTTCGACAAAAACTCGTGCAGAGGTGCGCGGGGGGGGACGGAAGCCTTGGCGTCAGAAAGGAACGGGTCGTGCTCGTGCCGGTTCTAACCGTTCTCCCCTCTGGCGGGGCGGCGGCGTGATCTTTGGACCAAAGCCCAGAGATTACTCCCAGAAAATGAACCGCAAAGAGCGGAGATTGGCGTTGAGAACGGCGTTTCAAAGCCGAGCCGAGCACTTAATTTTGGTTGAGGAGTTTGCTTCAAACCTGGAGCGTCCGAAAACGAAAGAACTCGTTGGGGCGCTGACTCGGTGGGGCGTTGAGCCAGGATCGAAAGTGCTGATGATTATGGCTGAGCGTGATGAAAACGTGTATCTCTCGGCTCGAAACGTGGCAAATCTTAGATTGATTTCGGCAAACAACCTCAACGTGTTTGATCTGCTCCACGCGGATCACATTATTACGACGGCAGCCGCGATCGCGAAAATTCAGGAGGTTTATGGTGACTGAGTTTGACCCCCGCGACTTAGCAGATATTATCCGTCGCCCAATTATTACCGAGAAGGCGACTCGGCTCTTGGAACTCAATCAGTACACGTTTGAAGTTCCGCCTAAAGCCAGAAAGCCACAGATCAAAGCGGCAGTTGAATACTTGTTTGATGTGAAAGTCACCGCCGTAAATACCATGCTTCCTCCTCGTAAAAAGAAGAGAGTTGGTAAATTCCAAGGTTATAAGCCGCAGTACAAAAAAGCGATCGTTACCCTAGCTGAAGGCAATTCGATCACTTTATTCCCCGACGTATAAATTTCTCAGAGAGTAACCAGTTATGGGTATCCGAAACTATCGACCCTACACCCCTGGAACCCGCGATCGCAGCGTGTCTGACTTTAGTGAAATTACCAAGTCAACGCCTGAAAAGTCCCTGACGGTGCACAAGCACCGCGCCAAGGGTCGCAACAATCGAGGGGTGATTACCTGTCGCCATCATGGGGGTGGTCACAAGCAGCTTTATCGCATTATTGATTTCAAGCGAGACAAGCGCAATATGCCCGCAAAGGTTGCTGCTGTTGAGTATGATCCCAACCGCAACGCCCGTTTGGCATTGCTGTTCTACCAAGACGGCGAGAAGCGCTATATCATTCATCCGGCTGGGCTGAAGGTTGGCACCACGATTCAGGCAGGTGCTGATGCGCCGATCGAGGTGGGCAATGCCCTACCGTTAGAGAATATTCCCCTTGGTACGATTGTTCACAACGTTGAGCTTCAGCCTGGTAAAGGTGCTCAGATGGTGCGAGCAGCCGGTGCTCAAGCTCAAGTTGCGGCGAAAGAGGGGGATTATGTGACTCTGAAACTGCCGTCAACCGAAGTGCGAATGGTGCGCAAAGAGTGCTATGCCACGATCGGGCAGGTCGGCAATGCTGAGCATCGCAACCTCACCTTGGGGAAAGCCGGTCGGACTCGTCACCGGGGTCGCCGTCCTCAAGTTCGCGGAAGTGTGATGAACCCTGTGGATCATCCCCATGGGGGGGGTGAAGGACGCGCCCCCATTGGTCGTCCGGGTCCGGTAACGCCTTGGGGTAAACCCACCTTGGGGGCGAAGACTCGCAACAAAAAGAAACTGAGCAGTGCTTTAATCGTGCGGCGGCGGCGTAAGACCTCCAAGCGAGGGCGCGGCGGACGAGAATCGTAATTTAGGGGGAACAACAAATGTCACGCTCACTGAAGAAAGGTCCGTTCGTTGCAGACCATTTGATGAAAAAGGTTGAGGCTGCCAGAGCGAAGGGCGATAACCAGGTGATCAAAACTTGGTCGCGCGCTTCGACGATTTTGCCTCAAATGATTGGCTTGACGATCGCGGTTCATAACGGTCGTCAGCATGTTCCGGTGTTTGTGTCTGAACAGATGGTAGGACACAAGCTAGGTGAATTCGCGCCGACTCGGACGTTCCGGGGTCATGCAGGCGGCGATCGCAAGGCGCGTCGATAGGAGATATATGATGGCAACGCAAACCCCAGGAGAAGTCAAAGCGATCGCACGGTACATCCGCATGTCGCCGTTTAAGGTGCGGCGGGTGCTCGATCAAATTCGAGGCATGTCTTACCGTGAAGCGCTGATTATTCTCGAATTTATGCCTTATCGCGCCTGCGAACCTGTCCTCAAGGTGCTCCGCTCTGCGGCGGCAAATGCTGAACACAATGAAGGCTACAACCGCGCCGATCTCATTGTTAGCCAAGCGTTTGCGGATCAAGGACCTGTTCTCAAACGGTTTCGACCGAGAGCCCAAGGACGCGCCTACCAAATCCGTAAGCCGACCTGTCACATCACAGTGGCAGTCGCTCCTGGCACGGCTGATTCATAATCAAGTTCTTTGCTGCTTTTTGAGGACATATTTGTGGGACAAAAGATTAATCCAACTGGCTTTCGGCTGGGGATCATCAAAGATCACCAATCGCGCTGGTATGCAGATGCAGAACGCTATCCCGACTTGCTAAAAGAAGATCATCAGATTCGCGAGTTCTTTATCAAGAACCCCAAAAATCTGGACAATTTGAAAAAGCCGGGAATCTCTGAGATTCGGATTGAGCGGAAAGCCGATCAGATCGATCTCGAAATTCGGACCTCCCGTCCGGGCGTGGTGGTCGGTCGTGGCGGTGCTGGCATTGAGGTGCTGCGTACGAACTTACAAGATGCCTTGGGCGATCGCGATCGCGCCATCCGCATCAATGTGGTCGAGGTGGCTCGGGTTGATGCCGACGCTGCCCTAATCGGTGAATACATTGCCGAGCAGCTAGAGCGGCGGGTTTCCTTCCGTCGGGTGGTGCGCCAAGCGATTCAACGCGCCCAACGCGCTGGCATCGAAGGCATCAAGATTCAGGTCAGCGGTCGCTTGAACGGGGCAGAAATTGCGCGTCCTGAATGGACTCGTGAAGGTCGCGTGCCGCTTCATACCCTCCGGGCTGATATCGACTACGCTTACTGCACTGCCGCGACGATCTACGGAACCCTCGGTATCAAAGTGTGGGTCTTTAAGGGTGAAATTATTCCCGGACAAGAGCGGGTTGAAGAAGCTCCGACCAACCAACAACCGCGCCGTCGTCAACAGCGCCGTCGTCAACAGTTTGAAGATCGATCGAATGAGGGCTAAGCCAGGCGAAGGAACCTTCCTTTGCGCCCACTGCTTACGCCCTTGACTCTAAATAATTGGTAGTGAGTCATGTTAAGCCCAAGAAGAACAAAATTCCGCAAACAACAGCGCGGTCGGATGAGAGGACTGGCAACTCGCGGCAGCGATCTGAACTTTGGAGATTTCGGATTGCAGGCGCTAGAGCCATCGTGGATCACCTCTCGGCAAATTGAAGCAGGTCGTCGTGCGATGACGCGCTACATTCGTCGGGGTGGAAAAATCTGGATTCGCGTCTTCCCGGATAAACCTGTAACGGCACGCCCGGCTGAAACCCGGATGGGTTCTGGTAAGGGTGCACCCGAGTTTTGGGTGGCGGTGGTCAAACCCGGTCGGATCTTATTTGAGATTGCCGGTGTCCCTGAAGCCACTGCCCGTGAAGCGATGCGCCTTGCCTCCTTCAAAATGCCGATCAAGACCAAATTTATTGTCCGTCACCAAATTGAAGCCACGGAGGAGTCTTAAATTATGCCTCTTCCTAAAGTTGAAGACGCGAGAAAGCTCAACGACGACGAACTGTCTGAGCAAATTTTGGCAGCTAAGCGTGAGTTATTTGATTTGCGAATGCAAAAAGGCACTCGTCAACTCGAAAAGCCACATCTGTTTAAACATGCAAAACATCGCTTAGCTCAGTTGTTGACCGTTGAACGTGAACGACAGTTGAAACAAGGCGAGAGCTAACCGGAGTTAAACCCAATGGCAGTGAAAGAGAGAGTTGGCTTAGTCGTCAGCGACAAAATGGATAAAACCGTGGTGGTCGCGGTGGAAAACCGCGCTGCCCATCCTAAATACGGCAAAATTGTCGTCCGAACCAAGCGCTATAAAGCGCATGATGAAGAAAACAAGTGCAAGATGGGCGATCGCGTCCGCATTCTGGAAACCCGCCCTCTGAGCCGTACCAAGCGCTGGGCTGTTGCCGAAATCCTAAGCAGTTCCAAGATCTAAGGTCGCCGGAGGCGAATCATGATTCAACAAGAAAGTTATTTAAACGTGGCAGACAACAGTGGTGCCCGAAAACTGATGTGTATCCGCGTTGTGGGGGGTGGTAACCGCCGTTATGCCGCTGTAGGAGATGTGATCGTGGCAGTCGTCAAAGATGCCCTGCCCAATATGGCAGTCAAGAAATCCGATGTGGTGAAAGCTGTTGTAGTGCGAACTAAGAAAACCATTCGTCGCGATAGCGGCATGAGTATTCGGTTTGATGACAACGCGGCGGTGATTATTAACGCAGACGGCAACCCCAGAGGCACACGGGTGTTTGGTCCGGTGGCTCGTGAGTTGCGCGACAAAAACTACACCAAAATCGTTTCCTTGGCTCCGGAGGTGCTGTAATGGCGACGAAGAAAAAATCTGTCACCCGTTACAAAATGCATGTAAAAAAGGGTGACACCGTGCAAGTGATTGCGGGTAGCGATAAAGGGAAAGTGGGGGAGATTGAGCAAGTGTTTCCCAAGACGAGCAAGGTGCTCATCAAGGGCGTCAATATCAAGACTAAGCACATTAAGCCCCAAGGCGAAGGCGAATCAGGTCGGATCGAAACCCTTGAATATCCGATTCATAGCTCTAATGTGATGCTGTATTCCGAGAAGCAGAAGGTGAGAAGCCGCGTTTGCTTCACCGTCACTGACGAGGGTCGCAAGGTGCGAATGCTGAAGAAAACGGGCGAAATTATCGACTAGCTTCAGCCCAACTACTTTACTAGCTCCCTGACCAAGCCCAGGGAAAGGACACACTATGGCAACAGGACTGAAAACGATCTATCAAGATAAGGTCGTTCCAAAGATGATGGAGCAGTTTGCTTACACGAACATCCATCAAGTACCAAAGCTCGTGAAAATCACGGTGAACCGGGGTTTGGGAGAAGCCTCCCAAAATGCCAAGGCGCTAGAAGCTTCGGTAGCAGAAATTGCGACGATTACGGGTCAGAAGCCCGTCGTCACTAGAGCCAAAAAAGCGATCGCAGCTTTTAAACTCCGCGAGGGGATGCCCGTGGGGGTGATGGTAACCCTGAGAAGCGATCGCATGTATGCCTTTATGGATCGACTGGTGAATCTAGCCTTGCCTCGTATTCGAGACTTTCGCGGCATCAGCCCTAAAAGTTTTGATGGACGAGGAAACTATACCCTCGGTCTGCGGGAACAGTTGATCTTCCCCGAAATCGAATACGACAGTATCGATCAGATTCGCGGCATGGACATTTCAATCATCACCACTGCAAACACCGACGAAGAAGGTCGTGCCCTGCTTAAGGAATTGGGTATGCCTTTCCGGGAGAACTGATGCAGTTTCATCACAGAGGAACTTATGGCAGTTAACGACACCATTGCAGATATGCTAACGCGCATCCGAAACGCAAGTTTGGCGCGCCATCAAACCACGGAGATTCCAGCAACCCGCATGACTCGTAGCATTGCCCAAGTGCTAAAAGCAGAAGGGTTTATTAGCGACATCGAGGAAACGGGTGAAGGCGTAAAGCGTAATATCGTCGTCACCCTCAAGTACAAGGGCAAAACCCGCAAACCCATCATCACCGCTCTCAAGCGAGTTTCGACACCTGGGCTAAGAGTCTATTCCAACACCAAAGATCTCCCCCGCGTGTTGGGGGGCATTGGAATTGCCATTATCTCTACGTCTAGCGGCATCATGACCGATCGCGACGCCCGCCGATCGGGTGTGGGTGGCGAAGTCCTCTGCTATGTCTGGTGAGGGGGTATTCCGTTTGTCGTTGCTGTTTTAGAAAAGTCAGCAGGATAGTCAAAAGAGGAAACAGTTATGTCTCGGATTGGTAAACGTCCTATCCCCATTCCCGCCAAAGTGACGGTCACGATCGACGGTCAACAGGTAACGGTAAAAGGACCTAAAGGCGAACTCTCGCGGGTTTTGCCTCCCGAAGCCCTCTTGGCTCAAGAAGGCGAAACCATTACGGTGACTCGTCGGGATGAATCTCGCGCCGCTCGTCAGCGTCATGGGCTGTGCCGCACGTTGGTTGCCAACATGGTAGAAGGCGTCTCTCAAGGGTTTCAGCGCAAGCTAGAAATTCAAGGGGTGGGTTACCGGGCGGCAGTTCAAGGGAAGAATTTGAACCTCAATATGGGGTACAGTCATCCGGTTTTGATCGAGCCACCGGATGGCATTCAGTTTGTGGTTGAAAACAACGTTAATGTCACCGTCAGTGGCATTGACAAAGAGATTGTTGGTAACATGGCTGCTAAAATCCGAAGCGTCCGTCCGCCTGAGCCTTACAAAGGCAAAGGCATTCGCTATGCGGGTGAAGCGGTAAGACGCAAAGTTGGTAAGGCTGGTGGCAAAGGGAAGAAATAAACTATGAAACTTAGTCGTCGAGATGCTGTCCGTCGTCGCCATTACCGGATTCGCCGTTCTCTTTCTGGGACATCAGAGCGCCCCCGGATGGCGGTATTTCGGTCTAATCAGCATATTTATGTGCAGGTCATTGATGACGTAGCGCAGGCAACCTTGGCTTCTGCGTCTACGGTGGATAAAGATCTCAAAGAAAAGTTGGAGTCGGGTGCAAATTGCGACGCCTCAACAGAAGTTGGCAAACTGATCGCCGAACGCGCCAAAGCAAAAGGGATTCAGCAAGTCGTGTTTGATCGGGGCGGAAA
Source organism: Myxacorys almedinensis A (assembly GCF_010091945.1). Classification (GTDB taxonomy): domain Bacteria; phylum Cyanobacteriota; class Cyanobacteriia; order Leptolyngbyales; family Leptolyngbyaceae; genus Myxacorys; species Myxacorys almedinensis. Next base: position 38,436 of record NZ_WVIE01000028.1, on the reverse strand, counting down.
CCTCTATCATGGTCGCGTCAAAGCTTTGGCAGACGCTGCTCGTGAAGCTGGGTTAGATTTCTAGGAGAACATAAAACATGGCAAAGGCTAGAAAAGAAAAGCGCACCCGTGAAAAGGAAAGCGATTGGCAAGAGCGCGTTGTGCAAATCCGCCGTGTAACCAAAGTGGTAAAGGGCGGTAAAAAGCTCAGCTTCCGAGCGATCGTAGTCGTTGGTAACGAACGCGGTCAGGTCGGGGTTGGCGTCGGCAAGGCGGCAGATGTCATTGGCGCTGTGAAAAAAGGCGTCGCAGACGGTAAAAAGCATCTTGTTGAGGTTCCCCTCACTAGAGCAAATTCTATTCCTCATCCGGCGACGGGTGCAGGAGGGGGCGCAAAGGTAATGATGCGTCCGGCGGCACCGGGTACGGGGGTAATTGCTGGGGGTGCAGTCCGTACTGTCCTAGAGTTGGCAGGCGTGAAGAATATTCTCGCTAAGCAACTTGGCTCAGACAACCCGTTAAACAATGCTCGTGCAACGGTCAGCGCTCTAGACAACTTGCGAACCTTGCAGGAAGTTGCAGACGAACGTGGCATTCCGGTTGAAAACCTGTATGGCTAGGGGGCAACGTGCCTTAGCTAGTATGTAAACACTTACCCGAAGCAAACATCATGAGAATCGAAGATGCTGTGCCCCAGGAGGGGTCAACCAAGCGCCGTCGCCGGGTCGGTCGGGGTATCTCGGCAGGGCAAGGCGCAAGCTGCGGCTTTGGTATGAGGGGTCAAAAGTCCCGATCGGGTCGCCCGACTCGACCCGGATTTGAAGGGGGACAAACGCCGCTCTACCGTCGTTTGCCTAAGAAGAAGTACTTCACCGTCATCAATGCGAAGGAGTTCTCGATCGTTAATGTTGAAAATTTAGCTGATTTGCCTGCTAACTCTGAGGTGACATTAGAGTCTTTGCTCGAAGCGGGGATTTTGACGAGCGACAAGGCTCCCTTGAAAGTTTTGGGCAAGGGAGAGTTGCCCGTTGCTTTGACCGTAAAAGCAGCGGCATTTACGGCTGGCGCTCGCGCTAAGATTGAGGCAGCAGGCGGAAGCTGTGAGGTTTTGGGTAAGGCGTCATAGCGTCGCCCAGCTAGCAGACAGGCTCTAAACTGTATTATTGGGTAATGTCGTCCTTCAGCGCTGCTTTGGTTGGGGGGCGTTTTGCCGTTCTAAAATTATCCTATTTACTTTACGATTTTGCTCGTCGTAACGCCATCCGACATCTACGAATTACTGTAAGAGGTACACCCTTCATGGTTGTGAATCGAGATAAAACGCCAACAGCCCAGGAAACGTTCGCTCAAATGGCACAGGCTTCTGGTTTAAGAGGTCGGGTGCTGTTGACGATTGGGGCACTCATCCTTGTGCGTTTAGGAATTTTTATTCCCATTCCAGGCATCGATCGCGCGGCATTTTCTGCCAGCATTGCCAGCAATAGCGCCTTGGGGTTTTTAGACTTATTCGCTGGCGGCGGTTTGAAAACGCTAGGTATTTTTGCTCTTGGTATTTTGCCGTTCATCAACGCATCAATTATTTTGCAATTGCTGACAGCAGCGATTCCAGCGCTAGAAGATTTGCAGAAAAATGAGGGTGAGGCAGGACGCCGCAAGATTTCGCAAATTACGCGGTATGTGGCGGCAGGTTGGGCAGTGATTCAGAGTACGCTGCTTACTGTTGGCTTGCTGAGACCCTTTGCGGAAAGCTGGGGACCGTTTTTCGTGGTTGAAACGGTGCTAGCGCTTTCAGCAGGGTCAATGTTTGTGATGTGGATTGGTGAATTGATTACCGAGCGCGGCATTGGCAACGGTGCTTCGCTGCTGATCTTCCTAAACATCGTCTCGTCGTTGCCGCAATCGTTGGGGAGAACGTTTGACTTGGCGCAAACGGGCGATCGCACGATCGTAGGGGGCATTGTGATTCTGTTGCTTGTCTTTTTAGCAATGGTGGTGGGCATTGTCTTTGTTCAAGAAGGCACTCGCCGCATTCCGATTATTTCGGCTCGTCGCCAAGTTGGACGCCGCCAATACATGGAACGAAGCAGCTATTTGCCGTTACGCCTGAATCAAGGAGGCGTGATGCCGATTATTTTTGCATCCACTGTTTTGACGTTGCCTGCGTTGATCGCGAACGCATTCAGTAACAATATCGCCGTAGCTCAGTTTGCAAATTTCTTTAGCCCAACATCTTGGTTTTATAATGTTCTTTATCTGGTGATGATTCTTTTCTTCAGCTACTTTTATGCGTCGCTGGTGGTGCAGCCAGAAGACATGTCGAAGAACCTGAAAAAGATGGGATCAAGCATTCCAGGCATTCGTCCGGGCAAGGCAACCACCGAGTATATTGAGCGCGTTTTAAACCGTTTGACCTTCCTGGGTGCTATCTTCTTAGGGGTCGTTGCGATCGTTCCTACTGTCATTGAAACGGCAACAAAAGTTCCCACCTTCCAAGGCTTTGGCGCGACTTCACTGTTGATCTTGGTGGGCGTGGCGATCGATACGGCAAAACAAGTTCAAACCTATGTGATCTCCCAACGATACGAAGGAATGGTGAAACAATAGTGGCGCGATTGATTTTTCTAGGACCACCAGGAGCCGGGAAGGGCACGCAATCTAAAGTCTTGGCAGACTCTCACGCGATTCCGCACATCTCCACCGGAGAGATTTTGCGCGAAGCCGTGTTGGGCAAAACGCCCTTAGGGGTCAAGGCTCAAGGCTATATGGATCGCGGTGAACTTGTGCCGGATCAACTAGTCGTCGATCTGATTCGGGAGCGGCTAGACAAGCCTGATACCCAGTCTGGATGGATTCTAGATGGTTTTCCTCGAAATGCTACCCAAGCTCAGATACTCGACTTCATTTTAAATGAGTTGAGTTTGGACTACGATCGCGTCATCAATCTCGACGTTCCCGATGAAACGCTGGTGGCTCGGTTGCTCAGTCGCGGTCGCAAGGACGATAACGAAGAAGTAATTCGTCGGCGTCTGGAGGTTTATCGCAACCAAACAGCACCTTTGATTGATTACTACGAATCGCGTGAGAAACTCGTGACAGTAGACGGCAATCAGTCGATGGAAAATGTATCCTCGGCGCTCAATAAGCTCGTTTAGAGCGTAAAACAAAACTTAGATTGACCAGGAGATGCTTGATTGTGAGTGCAGTTTCTGGTCAGTTTTTTTGCTTTATCTACTGTGGGAACAAAACTGATGAATTAACGATTTCAAGATTCGTTTACACAACAATATTCGGACTTAATCGTTTTTCCTGGTACAAGTTGGGTTGTGTTAGCTGAACCTGTGCCGCAAGGTTCAATTCATAGCTTGCTAGACACATTATCAAAATACTGAAACATGAGACGGAAACGGAGTGAGAAGAACACATCGACCCAACGTTAACTTGAGTAAAGCGCGATCGCAATTGTAAGTCAGAATAAAAAAGCTGTCTCCTCAATGCATACCATGTCTCAGGTCACAACCAAGCGCTTCACTGTGAATGAGTATCATCGCCTGGTTGAGTTGGGGTTCCTGACCGAAGACGATGGGATTGAGTTAATTCGAGGAGAACTTGTGCAAATGGCGGCAAAAGGCGCACCTCACTCAGTTTGTAACAGTAAACTAGTTCAACAGCTAGATCGATTGATTTTAGACCGTGCTGTAGTCCGAGGTCAGGAGCCGATCACTCTTCCAAACAACAGTGAACCTGAACCCGATGTGGTAATTGCGCGAGGACAACCCGACGATTATTTATCGAATCATCCTCACCCAGAAGATGTTCTGCTCGTGATCGAGGTTTCAGACTCTACGCTCAATTATGACCAAACTGTGAAGCTACCTCTCTATGCGGAAGCTCAAATCTGGCACTATTGGATTTTTAATCTAATTACTGATCAACTAGAACGCTACAGTCAGCCCTATCAAGATCTGCAAGGAAACTTTGGTTATCGGACTAAACAAATTTCATTGCAAACCGAAACGGTGGCGCTGCCGGAGTTTTCCGATATATCGCTTGATCTAAAACGAGCCTTTCCAGCACCCTGAGAGATACGGCAAGGACGGGCATCCCAAATTTTCAATAAATGCTGAAAATCAACTTAATGATCTACACTCAAATAGGGTATGATTTGACCCCAACTGTCTTTGGAGGAATTTCCGTTTGTCTAAACAAGATCTAATTGAGATGGAAGGTACGGTTGTAGATTCTTTGCCTAACGCAATGTTTCGCGTTGATTTAGACAATGGATTCAACGTCCTCGCCCACATCTCAGGCAAAATCCGTCGTAACTACATCAAAATTCTCCCTGGCGATCGCGTTAAAGTTGAACTAACGCCCTACGATCTCACCAAAGGTAGAATTACTTACCGCCTTAAAAATAAAGGCAGATAATTCTCATCGTTCACCATAGAATAGCCAAGATAGTAAGATATCTTTGACAAAAGCTATAAAAAATTGTTAGGATATTGTGTTTGTAGTGTTGCCGGAATCAGGCATGAAAGTTCGAGCGTCAGTTAAACCGATTTGTGAAAAGTGCCGCGTCATTCGCCGTCGCGGTCGAGTTATGGTGATCTGCTCTAACCCCAAGCACAAACAACGTCAGGGTTAGGCGATCTAAAAGAAACTGCCTGCTGCAAGGAAGAGTTGCCCTTGCAGCAGGCGTTTCGAGTTGTTCAGATGCATTGAGGCATCACACGTTATTAGGGAGAAATCAGCGTGGCACGGATTGCCGGGGTAGACCTGCCTCGCGATAAGCGGGTTGAGATTGGTCTTACATACATTTATGGAATTGGACTCACGCGCGCCAAAGAGGTGATCGCCAAAACGGGTGTTAACCCAGATACTCGCGTTAAGGATCTGAGTGACGCCGATGTTGCGACGCTGCGAGAAGCGGTTGAGGGGGGGTATCAGATTGAAGGAGACTTGCGTCGATTTGAATCGTTGAACGTCAAGCGATTGATGGACATCGGATGCTATCGCGGTCGTCGTCATCGGATGGGTTTGCCCGTCCGGGGTCAGCGAACTCGGACCAACGCCCGGACTCGGCGCGGCGGTCGTCGTACCGTTGCCGGTAAGAAAAAAGCGCCTGGTAAGAAATAAATAGGCAACTGCCGTCGAGCGGTTCCTTTTGGCTCTGGCTCATGGCAGTTTTCCTGCAAATCAAATATATAGAACCGATTCACCACTTTCTTCGATCGACGTACTTGAGAATTTGACATGGCAAGACAACCAGCACGGAAAACCGGACCGCGTAAGGCAAAGAAAAATGTGCCAAGCGGCGTAGCCCACATTCAATCTACCTTCAACAATACGATCGTAACTATTTCTGATGTCCAAGGCGAGGTGATCTCGTGGGCATCTGCCGGCTCAAGCGGGTTCAAAGGAGCCAAGAAAGGGACTCCGTTTGCGGCTCAGACTGCCGCAGAATCTGCCGCTCGTCGGGCGATGGATCAAGGAATGCGCCAACTTGAAGTCATGGTGAGTGGACCCGGCGCAGGACGAGAAACTGCTATTCGGGCACTACAAGGGACTGGATTAGAAATCACTCTGATTCGCGACGTTACACCTATTCCTCACAATGGTTGCCGCCCGCCCAAGCGTCGGCGAGTCTAATTCTCAAAGCGCGTTTGCCCCAGAGTTTGGCAGGGCTAACAGTAGGGGGTTTATTTTGCTGATTGATGCAGCGAAACTCAGTTTCGGAGTCATAACAGAGGGAGTTATCCCTCGCAACGAAGGAAAAGGGAGGTTACTCCGTGGCACAACAGTTTCAGGTTGAATGTGTAGAGTCTAGTTCTGAGAACGACCAAAGCCAATTTAGTCGATTTGTGTTAGCGCCTCTCGATCGCGGTCAGGGAGCAACGGTCGGAAATGCACTGCGACGCGTGCTGCTTTCTAACTTAGAGGGGGCAGCCGTTACCTCGATCCGCATTGCCGGTGTAACCCACGAATTTGCAACGGTTCCGGGTGTTCGGGAAGATGTGTTAGACATCATGCTGAACATGAAGAAGCTGGTGTTTAAAACCTTTTCTTCCCAGCCTCATATTGGTCGGTTGTTAGCCCAAGGTCCAGCAACCGTCACTGCTGAACAGTTTGATGTGCCGTCAGAAGTTGAGACAGTAGATCCAGATCAATACATCGCCACTCTAGCGGCAGGGGCAACCCTGGAAATGGAGTTTCGGATCGAGAAAGGCAAGGGCTATCGGGGCGTTGAAAAGATCCGTGATGAAACCGCAATGGACTTCCTCCAGATCGACTCTGTGTTTATGCCGGTGCGGAAAGTCAATTACAGCGTCGAAGATGCCCGGGAAGGCGGGTCGCTGGAAAAAGATCGCCTGATCATGGAGATTTGGACGAATGGCAGTATGACGCCGCAAGAAGCGCTCAGCCAAGCTGCCAACATTTTGGTAGACCTGTTCAACCCGTTGAAGGATATTACCTTCGAGCCGTCTGATGACGAGTCTTCGTCTGATGATCATCCCGAAAGTCAAATTCCGATCGAGGAACTCCAGCTTTCGGTGCGGGCATACAACTGCCTGAAGCGTGCCCAGATCAACTCGGTTGCGGATTTGCTTGATTACAGCCAAGAAGACTTACTGGAGATCAAGAACTTTGGTGCTAAGTCAGCGGAGGAAGTCGTCGAAGCGCTTCAGCAACGGTTGGGAATTACCCTGCCCCACTCTAAGTCTGCTAGTTAGGGCTGTAGAGGGTAGATCAGAGTTTGTCTTTTGCCCTTGTGCCCTAACCCCATACCCCGTTCACATTACATAACATCTTCTCATGCGTCACCGTTGTCGAGTCCCCATGTTGGGCAAACCTGCGGATCAGCGTAAAGCTCTCCTCCGAGCGCTTACGACCGAACTGATTCGCAATGGTCGAATTACTACGACCAAAGTTCGAGCCAAAGCTGTCCGCTCTGAAGCGGAAAAAATGATTACCTTGGCAAAAGATGGCTCTCTGTCGGCTCGCCGTCAGGCAATGGGTTATATCTATGACAAGCAACTTGTGCATGCCCTGTTTGAGCAAGCGCAAGAGCGTTATGGGACGCGCGAAGGCGGCTACACCCGGATTTTAAGAACGGTGAGCCGTCGGGGTGATAATGCCGACATGGCCATCATTGAATTAACCTAATTGCGGCATGAATCTTACGCCCCTGCCAGCGAGTCAACGGGTTGCCTTAGTTATTCAATACTTAGGCACTCATTTTCATGGTTGGCAACGGCAGCCGAACCAGCGCACTGTTCAAGCAGAGATTGAGCGCGCCATTTGCTCCGCGATCGCGGAAGGCAACGCCTCGGCTACGGGTTCTCCCGTGGTTCTTCATGCCGCAGGTCGCACCGATGCAGGGGTTCATGCGGCAGCGCAGGTGGCTCACTTTGATGTTGTTTCTCAAATTCCGGCGCATCGTTGGATGAGCGTACTCAATGCTCGGTTGCCAGACGATATTTTAATTCGGGGGTCTGCTGCGGTTGATCCAACCTGGCACTCCCGGTTTTCAGCGTCTTGGCGACGGTATCGATATACGCTTTACACCGATCCCTGCCCAAATTTGTTTGTGCGATCGCAAGCTTGGCATTACTACTACGAGCCGTTAGATGAAATGATCATTCAGAAGGCGCTTGACCCCTTAATAGGTCGGCACCATTTGGCGGCGTTTCATCGAGCCGGATCGAATCGTCCTCACTCGTGGGTGGATGTCCAAGAAACGCTCTGTCAGCGAGACGGCTCATTTATATACGTCGAGGTGCAAGCCAGCGGGTTTTTGTACGGCATGATGCGGTTGTTGATCGGTCTGCTGGTGCAAGTCGGGCGAGAAGCCATCTCCCTCGAAGAGTTTAGGCGCTTGTGGACAGAGCAATGTCGGGAAAAAGTTAAATACGCTGCTCCGGCTCAAGGGCTGTGTTTGCTGCGTGTAGGATATCCCGATATGCCCTTCTTGCCCAATCTTTGGTTTGACACCCAGCCCAAACTCACCTTACCCGTGGTTTCTGCATCCAACTACTGCCTCACCTAAATTCAACTTCAACCTGAAACACTCTCATGGACAACAAAACCTACCTCCCTTCCGTCGCCACGATGGAGCGCAATTGGTACGTCGTAGACGCAACCGATAAACGCCTCGGTCGATTGGCAACCGAAGTCGCCAACGTATTGCGCGGCAAAAACAAGCCCCACTTTACCCCTCATCTTGACACTGGCGATTTCGTTATCATTGTCAATGCTGAGAAAGTCGCCGTTACGGGCAAGAAACGTTCTCAAAAGCTGTATCGCCGCCATTCTGGTCGACCGGGCGGGATGAAAGAAGAAACGTTTGAAAAACTGCAAGCGCGTCTGCCTGAGCGGATCATCGAAAAAGCGGTGAAAGGGATGCTGCCCAAGAATTCTTTGGGTCGTCAGCTATTCACTAAGCTGAACGTTTACGCAGGACCTCATCATCCCCATGCGGCCCAAAGACCTGAAGTTTTAGAAATTAACACCATTCCTGGAGGACAAGAGTAATGCAAGCTACTGAAGGACGGGTGATGTACCAGGGCACGGGTCGTCGCAAAACGTCGATCGCACGGGTTCGGTTGGTTCCGGGCGACGGTCAGATTGTTGTGAACGGCAAGCCGGGAGATTTGTATCTCCAGTTCAACGCAGGCTACCTTTCAGCGGCTAAGGCTCCCTTGGAAACCCTCGGTTTAGAAGGGGAGTATGACATTTTGGTTAATGCTCACGGTGGCGGCTTGACCGGACAAGCCGATGCCATTCGGATGGGTGTGGCACGGGCATTGTGCCAGCTTGACCCAGAGAACCGCAAACCCTTGAAAGTTGAAGGGTATCTGACCCGTGACCCAAGAGCGAAAGAGCGCCGTAAATATGGTCTGCGAAAAGCGCGCAAGGCTCCTCAGTTCTCGAAGCGCTAATTGGCGTTGGGGATCAACCGATAGAATAGTTAGAGATAGCGCGATCGCAGCAAACAGGCAATAAATCAGGAGAATAACATGGCAAAAGCAGGAATTCACCCAACGTGGTATCCCGAAGCAAAGGTCATCTGTAATGGGGAAGTGGTGGCTGTCGTCGGGTCTACTAAGCCCGAACTTCATGTCGATGTCTGGTCTGGCAATCACCCGTTTTATACCGGAACCCAGAAGCTGATTGACACGGAAGGTCGAGTCGAGCGGTTCTTACGGAAGTATGGCATGAGCGACGATCGCGCCAACGGTTAGGGTAGCTAGGTTGTGTTGACGATTTGCACTGGCAAGCTCCGCAAGAATTTGCTCCCCGTTCCGATCGTCCTCTCCTGGCTGTATCCCCTATTTTGATTGGTGGTAAAATCCCATGGCTGAAGCGTATTTAATCAGCAAACTCAATTCGGTCGAGCAGACCTTCGATGAACTCACACGGCGATTAGCTGACCCGGATGTTGCAAAAGATCCGGGTGAGTTTCAGCGGGTGGCAAAGATGCGATCGTCACTTGAAGACGTCGTTAACACTTACGAACAGTGGCGTAAAACAGAGCAAGATTTAGCAGGCGCGCGCCAAGTTGCCAAAGAATCGGCGAGCGATTTAGAACTGCAAGCACTGGCAGCGATGGAGGTTGAAGAACTGCACGCCAAACTTCAACAGTTGGAAGGTCGGCTGAAGATTTTGCTGTTGCCCAGCGATCCCAATGATGAGAAGAACATCATGCTAGAGATTCGCGCTGGCACGGGCGGTGATGAAGCTAGCATTTGGGCGAGCGATTTGGTGAGGATGTATTCTCGCTACGCCGAGCAAGAAGGATGGCGGATCAAAATGGCGAGTGAATCTCTGGCAGATTTGGGTGGGTTTAGAGAAGCCATCATGGAGATTCAGGGCGATCGCGTCTACAGTAAGTTGAAGTTTGAGGCAGGCGTTCACCGGGTTCAGCGGGTTCCAGTGACGGAAACCCAGGGTCGGGTTCATACCTCGACCGCGACGGTTGCCGTGATGCCGGAAGTCGATGAAGTCGAAGTCAAAATTGATCCTAAGGACATCGAATTGACAACGGCGCGATCGGGCGGCGCAGGGGGGCAAAACGTCAACAAGGTGGAAACCGCCGTTGACCTGATGCACAAGCCAACGGGCATTCGGATCTTTTGTACAGAAGAGCGATCGCAGTTGCAAAACCGAGAGCGAGCGATGCAAATTTTGAGGGCAAAACTCTACGATATTAAACTGCAAGAGCAGCAAGCAGAGGTGACATCGCGGCGAAAATTGCAGGTTGGTACAGGCTCTCGTTCAGAAAAAATTCGCACTTATAACTATAAAGATAATCGGGTGACGGATCATCGGCTGGGTCAAAACTTTGCGCTTAGCCCCGTGTTAGAAGGCAACTTAGAAGAAGTGATTCAGACTTGCATTTCTCAAGACCAGCAGGAGCGTTTAGAGCAGTTGGCATCTGAGACCGGTGAAGAAGCGATTGCTTCATAAACTCTGTAGGATCGTAAAATAGCAGTTACTGGAGATGGGGTGGGATAAAAACAATATCGAAGCCATGTTCGACTGGTTGATTCGCGTCATGCTAAACCAGGTCTTGCACAGTAGTCTCCCACTTGAATGCCTTGTAACCCCAGGAATAAAACCGATTGAAAATAGCGTCAGGTGATAAACCTAACTGACTGAGTTTAAGCGGATTGATTTCACAGCATACGATGGGCTTTAGGCGACTGAAAAAGTTTTCTCCTCCTTCAAGGGCGAAAGGGTTCACATCCTTCGATATCCATTTTGACAAAGCCAACCTGAGGAAACCCTTGGCTTTCCCAAATATCATCTAAGCGTTGAATCTTGATCTGCTCAGCGTCATCGTCAGGTGTTTCTGGCGCGATCGAAGAGGAGCCTGGATCGTGGGGCGGTGTGTAAAGCATCGCTTCTCCCTGATGAGCACCGACTGCTGTGGCAACAACTTCAGCATTGAGGGCGTTGGAAAGTTCAAGGTTCGATTTGAGCGTTGCTAAGTTTCTAGATAATGGCTCAAACGCATAGACCTTGCCCCGATCGTCCTACAATTTCCTGAATACGCAGCGTCCAAAGACCGATATTTGCGCCGATGTCGTAGCATGTCATACCGGGTGAAACATATCGATCGATCGCACAGCGGACGGCAGGCTCAAAATCATCTCGAAAAATGTAGATATAGCCGTGAATTCCAATTCGTTTGCCGGGGGACAACTGCATTCTTGAAGCCCGATGAATTTGGATCGTGGGACTTCGATGCACAAGCTTTAAAGCTTGCCATACGAATATTTGAGTAGTGGCTGCAATGGGATGATCTTGAAACGCTTGGTGTGATACCAAAAATTTAACTTTGTCTAAGAGATTTTGGTAGGAATGGGTTATCAGCAATTACCTTGACAGTGCAACGATTTTCAGGATGCTTAAGCTGGATTCAGCTAGACATCAGTTTTGTCTTGAGTTCTATCTTATGAACTAGCAAAGGGTAACGCTCAACTAGGGAGATTTGTTGAGTTTATATGAGGATGACCTATGGCGTATGGCTCATGGCTGAGGACATAGGCACCCCAATCTTTTATCTGCCAAGCTTTAGAAAACGAAACTTCTAACAACAGAAAGTATTCATCGCAACACTAAATTAACTTAGAAATTAACTTAGAAAATGATGGAATTTTGCATCATTACGGCATTGCTAAAAACTCATAAAATGTAATGCAAACACCATTGGGATCAAGAACAGAAAACTCCTGACTGCCCCATGCTTTGCGCTCCAATGCGCCATCGGGATGAATCAACGATCGACCCCCTTCCCCAAACCCAGACAGGCTCAAATATTCCTGATACAGCGCGGCGATGCCGTTGACTTCGATTCTAAGTAGCGTCCATTCTGCGATCGCAGGATCTGGATTCTTCTGGAGAAAGATTTCAATCTCATCCCTTGAAATTAGCGCTAGTTCAGGATGGTCGCTATCTTGCCATTGTTTTTTAAACCCTAGCTTTTGCTCATAAAATGCGATCGTAGCCGACAGATCCTCACCCGATGGAATAAAGGGGCAGACTTTTTTCAAGATGGGTGCAGAAGGCATTGCAGAACTTTAGTACTTTTGCACTGAATTCTAAAGGGTTCGATAGAGGATTGCAATACTTTCTGAAGCACAAATATTGTGATGCACAGAAGTCCTTGCTCTTTAGCACAAGGCAAACGGCGTAGAAAATTGCATGAGGTGTTGATGTTTGTTTAACACCTGCTCCGGTCTTGGCTCAAAGTGCTAAGCTTATCGATTAGCTAGGGGTGTCCACGGGGGCTGAGAACAAACCCTTAGAACCTGAGACTGGGTAATGCCAGCGAAGGGAAGCTGTTTATCTGAGGAACCGAATATGCGGACAGACTGGATCGCAAAGCGTCGCGGGCAAGCCAACGTCAGCCAAATGCACTATGCGCGGCAAGGCGTGGTCACCGAAGAGATGCACTATGTGGCAAAACGGGAAACTCTTCCTGTAGATCTCATTCGCGATGAAGTGGCGCGTGGGCGAATGATTATTCCAGCCAATATCAACCACCCCAACCTAGAACCCATGGCGATCGGCATTGCCTCTAAATGTAAGGTCAATGCCAATATCGGCGCGTCTCCCAACTCTTCGGACATCAACGAGGAAATCGATAAGCTGAATTTAGCCGTGAAATATGGCGCAGATACGCTGATGGATTTGTCTACGGGTGGCGGCAATTTAGACGAGATTCGGACGGCTGTGATCAATGCCTCTCCCATCCCGATCGGCACCGTGCCAATCTACCAAGTGCTAGAGAGCGTTCACGGGAACTTAGATCAACTCACGCCTGACGATTTTCTGCATGTGATTGAAAAACATGCTCAGCAGGGCGTAGATTACATGACAATTCATGCAGGATTGCTGATCGAGTATTTGCCCCTTGTCAAGACTCGGATCACAGGAATTGTGTCACGTGGGGGCGGCATCATTGCCCGGTGGATGCTGCAACATCACAAGCAAAATCCGCTCTATACCCATTTTGATGACATTATTGAGATCTTCAAACGCTATGATGTGTCGTTTAGCTTGGGCGATTCCCTGCGCCCTGGTTGCCAGCACGACGCCTCTGATGCTGCCCAGCTTTCTGAACTCAAAACCCTCGGACAATTAACCCGCAAAGCGTGGGAACACGATGTTCAGGTGATGGTGGAAGGTCCGGGTCATGTGCCGATGGATCAGATCGAATTTAATGTGCGTAAGCAGATGGAAGAGTGCTCGGAAGCGCCGTTTTATGTGTTGGGGCCGTTGGTGACCGATATTGCGCCAGGATATGATCACATCACGTCTGCGATCGGGGCAGCGATGGCAGGGTGGTATGGCACCGCGATGCTCTGTTACGTTACGCCCAAAGAGCATCTTGGCTTACCCAATGCAGAAGATGTGCGGAATGGGCTGATCGCCTACAAGATTGCGGCGCACGCGGCAGATATTGCGCGGCATCGTCCGGGGGCACGCGATCGCGATGATCAACTTTCTCACGCTCGCTACAACTTTGACTGGAATAAACAGTTTGAGTTATCCCTTGACCCAGAACGCGCGAAGGAATACCACGACGAAACGCTTCCAGCAGACATCTACAAAACCGCTGAATTTTGTTCAATGTGTGGTCCTAAATTCTGCCCAATGCAGACCAAAATGGACGCAGACGCCATTACAGAGCTAGAGGCGTTTCTAGCGAAGGAGCATGGAATGGTTGCATCTCAAGGCTAAGCCTTGTTGCAAGATCATCACAACTCCGACTTGTTTAAAGAGTCGGGGTTGTTGCCTTATTAAGCAATTAAACTATGTCTAAAACAGTGAAAAACTTAAAGCTCTTGCCTTCCTTTAGCCTTCTATAAATGACTTTTCTTTATGAATTTTTTAGATACGATTGGATATCGTCTAGCATGCCCATTAGCTGCTCAACTAGTGTTGGAATATCTGTAAATCTATCATCTGCGGCGCATTGCTCAACCTGTAATGCAACTTCTTGCGTTTCGTATAACCCAACATTGGCACTAGAGCCTTTGATATGATGAGCAATTTGCAGCAATTGCGATTTATCATGCTGAGTCAGCGCTGTTTGTGCATCTGCTAAATGGCGTCTTGTATCCTCTATAAAAATGTGCAGCAATTCCCGCTCAAAAGCGGCGTTACCATCAGAAATTTGGTGAAGATGCTCCCAATCGATCGCTAAGTTCATAGGTCTTATCGAGTGATAATTTTGTAGAATGTTGCCCCAATAAGTTAGTTTTTCCCTCAGCTTTTCTTTAGAAATAGGTTTACTTAAATAATCATCCATTCCAGCTAACAAACATCGCTCTTGGTCTTCTAAAAAAGCATTGGCAGTAAGCGCTAAAACAACGATGCGGCGATGTCTTCCTTCCCATTGTCGAATTATCTCCGTTGCATTGTAACCGTCTAGCACTGGCATTTGGCAATCCATTAACACTAGATTGTAAGGGGTTGGATTGTAGGAGGTTGGATTGTAGGAGGTTTGCCTGATCCTATCGAGCGCTTCTTTACCATTTGCTGCAATGTCAGCCGTGTAGCCCAAGTGTTTGAGTTGATTTAACGTTACTTTTTGATTGACGATATTATCTTCAACTAACAGAATTTTGAGGTTGGCTGCCGACGTTTCTGAATCTAACGTTTCCGGGGGTGTAATAGTGCAATCAGCCTGTTTTTCAAACGATAGCGTTACCCAAAACTGAGACCCGTTTCCGGCGTCGCTGTTCACCCCGATCGTGCCACCCATCAACTCAACCAACTGTCGGGAAATCGCCAGCCCTAGCCCTGTTCCGCCATATTTTCGGGTCATGGAAGCATCAACTTGGGCAAAGGGGCGAAACAACCGCCCTTGATCGGCGACAGGAATACCAATTCCGGTATCTCGAACTGAAAACAAGATCGTCGCCATGGTTGCTGTTTCCTGCTCAAGACTTGCCTGGACGACGATTTCGCCCTCATTGGTAAATTTCACTGCATTGCCAATGAGATTGGTCAGCACTTGTCTCAACCGGTTGACATCACCCCGCAACCAGAGCGGACGCGGCTGATCAATCAGCGTTGCTAGCTCTAAGCCCTTGGCGTGGGCGGCTGGGGCTAACAGATTTGCGACTTCTTCAACACAGGCGACGAGATCAAAATCGAGCGTTGTTAACTTCATTTCTCCTGCTTCGAGCTTCGAGAAATCGAGAATTTGATTGATCAGCGCCAGCAAACTATCGCCACTTGTGCGTATGCTTTCTACAAAGTTGAGTTGTCTAGCATTGAGGTGGGTGTCGAGCAATAGTCCGGTCATGCCTAATACGGCATTCATCGGAGTGCGAATCTCGTGGCTGATCGTGGCGAGAAAGGTACTCTTCATCTGAGAGGCGCGTTCGGCTTCGGCGCGTGCCTGCTCTAGAGCAAGGTTTTGCTGAGCCAACTGCTCGCGCTGCTGACGTTCTTGGTTGAGCAAGCGTGCCTGTGTCAGCGCGATCGCAACTTGGTCTGCCAGTTGGGTCAGAAAATTGACTTCAAAGCTGTACCAAGATCTCGGATTGGCGCACTGATGAGCAATCAACAATCCCCACAAGAGCGGCTTGCTCTCTACGTCCTGCGTCAGCAAAATCGGCACGACCAGAAGGGCCTTGACCTGAAATTGCTTCAGCATCTCTTTGTGACAGGATTTTAAATCGGCAAGATCAAGATCTTCAAAGGCGGCAATTTCTCCCTGCTGATACTTGCGCCAGGTTTCTTCTCGAAAGCAGGGATCTTCAAGCTCTGCGCCCAGCGCCGAACTCCATGCCTCACCCACCGACTCAACTACTACCTTTCCCTGCCAGTGCTGCTCAAAGCGATAGATCAAGACGCGATCGCTCGTGAGAAACTGCCGAACTTCTGCCACCGTTGTGCTTAGAATTTCGTCGATTTGCAGCGACTGCCGAATTCGCAGCGACATGGCTGCAAACAGGTGCGATCGCTGGCTTTGGCGCTGAAGATATTCTTCGGCAGATTTGCGCTCGATAAATTGCCCGACCTGAGATGCGATCGCGCTCATCATCGCGCTCATCAAATCTTCGTTAGGCGGTTGCACCCGATGACTAAATAGCGTGATCACTCCTAGGGTTTCGTGCTCGCTGATGATTGGGCAGCCCATCGCGCTGTGCAATCCCACCCGTTGAGCAATGGGCGAACGAAGGAACTGTCTATCATAGACAACATCGCTCATCCACATCGGTTCGCGGCTGCTCCATACTCGCCCTGGCAGCCCCAGCCCCGGCGCAAATACCCACGACTGAGCCGATCGCTCAAACTCTGAAAATTGCCCGTTCATCCGGCTCCAGTTTGCAAAGCAGCGCACTACATCCACTGTGCGATCGACAATCCACAGTTCCCCCAGATCCCAACCAGAGCTTTCGCAGATTGTCTGGAGCAAGCGCGGGGCGGCTTGGCTTAGGGTTGGAGAGTCGGCTAACACTTGTGTCACTTGGTGCTGAAGCGTTAGCTGAAAGTGGAACTCACTGGGATGCACCTGCAAAGATTGAGCCTCAAGCTGATGAATTTTATAGCGATGTTCTAAATGAGCGATCGCTTGCTCGGCGAGTGCCTTTAAACCTTGCTGCTGACGGTTGGTCAAGCTCTGGGGCACATAATCCATCACGCACAGCGTCCCCAACGCATAGCCGTTTGCATCTGTAAGGGGTACGCCTGCATAAAACCGAATAGGCGGCGCATCAAGTCCTTGAGGGTTGGCGATAAAGCGCTCATCTCCCGATGCATCCACGACGACTAAGACCTCTTGTTGCGTAATCGTGTGGCTGCACATTGCCTTGCGTCGTGGCATTTCGGATGCGTCAATCCCAACTTTTGCCTTAAACCACTGCCGATGAGCATCAACGCAGCTTAGAAATGCGATCGGCACATCACAAAGCTGCGATGCCAATTGAGTTAGAGCATCAAATATAGGTTCGGCAGGGGTGTCGAGAATGCCGTACTCGTAGAGGGTTGCGAGTCTAGCTACCTCATGGTCGGGAGATGCAGTCATACACGAAAGGGGGCAACGGAAGGCAACGTCTCACTTTTAACAGGTTCTCCGAGAAAGTAGCAGGTTCTCCGAAAAAGAAGTTGTCGTAAATAACCAACAGGTGCGGCGATTTGTCAGTCTCCTAAACACCAGGTCAGCAGCGCTACAACGCCTACTGCCATTAGCCAAATGGGAACATGTAACCCGCGAAGAATATCTAAGGGAATCAGAAGCGTACGGGTCAGCAGTACTCCGATGAATAGAACCACAGTTGAAAGCATGAACAACAGCATCATCTCACCTTGCTAGATTTCGATACGTTTACGGAATGTAGCACTCCTCGAAAGTGGATTAAGCGATGGAGCAGGTTTAGGCAAAAACCCATACATCTAAACTCAGGAGATAAACTAAGGAGAACGTTAAGTCGAGATATTTTCAGCTATTTTTAGCCTGATTCATCGATTGTACTGAGATTTATAGAATTAGACACGCAGAAGAAATTGCCGTGAGCATGGCTGATCCCATCGGTAATTTTACTAATAATGAAAGCCATTGCCCGTTTACCGTAAATGTTTAAGTAATGAGTATTTTTAAGCAAGGTTTCGAGATGAACCGTTGGCACAGGCCGTGGATGAGCAGGCTACAGACTGGCAGCGGATGGATCATTAGTTTTATGCTTCTTGGCAGCGTTGCCACGGTCGCTCAGCCTGCAACTTTTGGAGCGCTAACCTTGGGAGCAACGTCAATGTCGGGTGCGCTGTCTGGGTCAACGGGGGGCAATACCTCTCTTCCGGCGATCGTGAGTAACCGCGATCGTCACGGCAGAAATTGTTTAGGCTACGGTGATCCCAACCCTGATCACACTCTAATTTTGCAAAAGCCTGCTGCTAAACTGAGACTCGCGATCGCAACTGGGGGCAGCAATATGACCATTGTGGTGGCAGGTGCAAACGGTGTGTTTCGGTGTGGCGACTCTGGGATCTTAGAAGATGGGGACTGGCAGACAGGAACCTATCAAGTTTGGGTTGGAACAGTAGAGCCAAATAAAAGCCGCAATTATCGCTTGACGGTGCAGGGGAATGAATAGGGTAAAGCTTTTTATCCTGGTAGGCTGACGGGGACTTTGTACGCCTCGTTAAACCGGTGTTAAATGTGTAAACCAGCGACCAAATGTGTGACAACCCTCTGGGTAGCGCCTCAGATCAATGAGGGCTACCCATGGGCATTGGAACTGTTGAGTTAGCTAGCAAACGATCCTGAGAACCAGCCGCCATCGGTCAGTTGATACCAACCACCCGAAGAGCGAACGACCCGTACCCGCTCACCCAGATAGAGAGGTCTGCCGTTGAGGCTATACCCAGTTCCAGGGCCATTGCGGACGTTAACAACGCTACCCGTAACCGTTACCACTCGGTCTACTGGAGTGCCGCCTCCACCCGTGCCACCGCCTGCGGTGGTCGCGTAGGCATCTGAGAACCAGCCGCCATCGGTCAGTTGATACCAACCACCCGAAGAGCGAACCACTCTCACGACTTCACCTAGGTAGAGGGGTCTGCCGTTAAGGCTATACCCGGTTCCAGGGCCATTGCGAACATTAACAACGCTGCCTGTGACACGAACGCGGAGATCGATTGGTGCTCCGCCACCACCTGTGCCAGAAGCGCTGGTGTAGTTGGAGGCAATCCAGCCGCCACTGCTGAGGCGATACCAGCCACCCGAAACGTCGCTGACTTCCACGGTCTGACCGTTGCTCAAGCCGCCAATGACGGCATAGCCTGTGCCAGGACCAGAGCGAATATTCAAGCCCGATGCGGTTACTACTGCCGGAAACGCACTCGCGCTAGGAGCGTGAACCAACAGTGTGGTCGCTAAGAGCAACCCTGTCAGCCCAACAGATGCCGCCGCCGGAACCGTTAGCCCTAGGTCTTTGAGCGATCGCACTTGAAGATCGGGTGAGGGATCTTCATGAGCAACGGCAGCTTCAAGATATGCAAAAGTTTCCATAGAATGTGAATTCCCCGATTATTAACCCTGTGGAATTTAGACTCAGAAAAACCAACTCTGCTCCGGATTTCTACGGAACAAAAATTAGCGTTGTTTAACAAACTTCTTTTTTTGAGTAAAAACCCTGAGACTAGATTGCTTAAATTATCTAAGCCATGTCAAGGATTTTCCATAAAGAAAAGTAAAAGATTTTTTGCGAAAGAGGAGTAAAGCTTTGAACTAGCTGAAAACACTCAGATTTAAAGCTTGAACGAGGGTTTCTACCAAAAATAAACCTGCCACCGAGTTTCCCGTTTGGTCAATCGCCGGACTGTAACAAGCGATCGCACCTTGTCTCGGCACGATCGCTAACAGCGCCCCGCTCACGCCTGACTTCATCGGTAACCCAATGCGTACCGCCAAGGCTCCAGAGACTTCGTATAGCCCACACGTCAGCATTAAGGCATTCACCGTGCGCTGATGCTGAGCCGCGATCGCGTTTGAGTGAGCCAGTAAAAGACCGAGGTGAGCCAAATCAGCAAGGGTGCCTGACAAGCAGCAGATGTGGTTGTAGGTATCGATCGCCGTTTCAAGCTGATCTAAATGAGTCGCCTTCTGCAACAGCCGGGCAATCGTTCGATTGGTCTCATTGGTGAGCGATCGCACCGAATGTAGCATCATCTGATTGACCACAAGCTGAGTCTGAGCCTGCGTATTGAGCCACTGCCGAAACGTTTCGCAGCGAGTCTTTCCAGAGTCACCCGACACAAAAGAGGTGAGCGCGATCGCGCCGCTATTGATCATTGGATTACGGGGAAATCCCTGATCCAACGTTAGTTGAGCCACTGAATGAAAGGGCTGATCAGAAGGCTGCATTCCCACATGCCGAAATACAGCTTCTGCACCCCATTGCTCTAGGGCAAACAGTAAGAGAAACGGTTTGACAACACTCATCAGCGCCAACGGTTGAGCGGTGTCTCCAGAGACAAAACAGCGCCCCTCCACGGTTTGAACTTGGATTGCTAGGGTGTGAGGGTTGGCTTGAGCAAGTTGGGGAATGTAGTCAGGCAGATGCCCCTTGGAGGTCAGCGATCGCGCTTGGGCGACCCAATCATCTAGCTGGGATTGGGAAAGCAGTGCCAGACTCATAGGAAGATTCGATTCACCTCTTTTCCCTAGTTATCTAACTTCGTTAAACTCGATCGTGTCGGCTGTATAGTCAATGGGCAAGACCACCATCAGATTCTCGTTTGGGCTAGGAATATAGTGAGATGACAAAAATAACTTATCCCCTTCTTTGTATGAACTCATTTTTTTGGC
This sequence comes from Myxacorys almedinensis A, assembly GCF_010091945.1. Classification (GTDB taxonomy): domain Bacteria; phylum Cyanobacteriota; class Cyanobacteriia; order Leptolyngbyales; family Leptolyngbyaceae; genus Myxacorys; species Myxacorys almedinensis. The sequence continues at coordinate 18,128 of NZ_WVIE01000028.1, read as the reverse complement.
TGCCTCAATGCCTGCCTCAACCGCTATTTTGACTTCAGACACAGCGCCACGCACCACAATTGTGATGTATGCTCCGCTGACGCGCTCCATCTCGACAAGGGTGACGCGAGCCGCTTTACACATCACATCTGCGACTGAGAGGGCAGGCGGTAACCCGCGCACCTCAACCATTCCAACGGCGTAGCTCATGAACGAAACTCCCTTCCAGATTCCAATACCTAAGATTATTGCAGCATCACGGGGGTTTGGCAGAATGATTTGGCTTTTAGGACTGATTAGTAGAGCTTATACCGTGCTCAGGGCAAGAGCTTCAGCCACCGGAACGAACGCAGCAGCCGTTAAAAGTCCGTGTGGGTTTCGTTGGTTTGCTTCAACCGAGCTAGCACTTCGACCACCGGAATGATCCCCAATTCTCCTGCCGCGCGAGTTCGGATGCTAAGCGAATTTGCCTCTACTTCTTTTGCGCCTACAATTGCCATCACCGGAATTTTGTCTTTTTCAGCGTTACGAATGAGTTTCCCTAAGCGATCGCCGCTCCGATCCACTTCTGCCCTAGCTCCGATCGCAAGGAGTTGGGCTGCCACTTGGTTGGCAAACGGCAGAAACTCATCGCCCACTGCTAAGAGGCGCACCTGCACCGGAGCTAACCACACCGGAAAATCTCCTGCATACTCCTCGATCAAAATTCCGATCAGGCGCTCTAGCGACCCAAACGGCGCACGATGAATCATCACGGGGCGTTTGCGCGTGCCGTCATCCGCCACATATTCGAGGTCAAACCGTTCGGGCAGGTTGTAATCGACTTGTACGGTTCCGAGTTGCCACTCGCGATCGAGGGCATCTTGGACGATAAAGTCTAATTTAGGACCATAAAAGGCAGCTTCACCCATGCCTTCAAAATGCTCCATTCCCAAGGTCTCGACGGCTCGACGAATTGCACTTTCTGCCTTATCCCAAGCCTCATCGCCGCCGATGTATTTATCAGAATTGGGGTCACGAAAACTCAAGCGAGCCTTGAAACTTTTGAGTTGCAGCGCTTGAAACACGGTCTGGATCAGATCCACCACTTTGAGGAATTCGTCATCAAGTTGCTCAGGTGTGACGAACAAGTGAGCATCATCTTGCGTAAAGCCGCGTACCCGCATCAAGCCGCCCAGTTCCCCAGATTGCTCGTAGCGATAGACCGTGCCAAATTCTGCCAGTCGCATCGGTAGTTCTCGGTACGATCGCAGGTCGCTCTTATAAATTTGAATATGAAATGGGCAGTTCATCGCCTTGAGCACAAAGCCTTGCTCGTTGGCTTCAGCGTCTGCGTCTTCTGCCATCATCGGAAACAGATCGTCTTTATATTTCTGCCAGTGACCTGACACCTTAAACAGATCCACCCGTCCGATATGGGGCGTAACCACGGGCTGGTAGCCACGCTTAAGCTGCTGCTGTTGCAAGAAATTTTCCAGGGTAGAGCGGATGATGGTTCCTTTCGGAGTCCACAATGGCAAGCCAGGACCGACCAAATCAGAAAAGATGAACAAGCCTAGTTCTTTGCCCAGCTTACGATGGTCGCGGCGAATGGCTTCTGCTTTGCGGCGCTGATATTCGGCTAACTGTTCGGGCGATTCCCAAGCGGTGCCGTAAATGCGCTGAAGTTGTGCCTTGGTTTCGTCGCCGCGCCAGTAAGCGCCCGCGACCGATTCTAGCGCGATCGCATCGGGATCTAATTCAGCCGTGTTTGCCACATGCGGCCCAGCACACAAATCCCACCATTGATCGCCTAAGTGATAGATCGTGATTGGCTCTTGCTTAATGTCGCCTAAAATTTCTAGTTTGTATGGCTCTTGGATCTGTTGAATACGCTGCTGGGCTTCTGCGCGGCTGACTTCTTCACGAGTCACCGGCAACTGGCGACGAATAATCTTCGTCATCTCTTTTTTAATCGCCTTGAGATCTTTTTCGGTAAATGGCTCTGGGCTATCAAAATCGTAGTAAAAGCCATTTTCGATCCACGGTCCGATCGTGACCTGCACCTTGGGAAACAGCTTTTGCACTGCCATCGCCATCACATGAGACGTGGTATGACGAATCTTTTGCAGGGCTGCTGATTCGCTGGTTTTGGGCAGATGAATTTTGTCGGGGGATTCGGCAGACATGGCTTGACTCGATCGCAAGGGCATAAAGGTTTCAACGGGGTAACTATTTTCGAGCGCGCAAAAGCGTGTCTCGATCAGGGGGATGGGCGTTACCGCTTATCTATCTTATCGAGACAATAGATTTCCTGCTTAGTTTTCAGGAATTTCAGCTAAACTGAAAAAAGATTACGAAATGTAAAGACTATTAGCATCTGCTGACAACATAAAATTAAACATTTACCAAATGTTCGACTCTAATTTTCCCGATTCCAATCTGCTCAAAACGGTGCTAGAGCCACTTTTAGAAGATTTTCAGTACTGGTTTGCGCGATCGCGCACGTTGCTAGAATCTGATGCGATCGCGTTTCTGACCGAAGCGCAACAGACCGACCTCCTGCAACGGGTCACCCACGCCTATCAAGAAGTGCTGACGGCGCAGTTGCTCCTCAAGGCAACCAACGGACAGGCAGGGGTAGACACCTCACTTCTCATGGCTTGGCATCAACTCGTTTCAGACTGTTGGCAGGTTAGCATGCGCCTGCGCGCTGAGAAATCTCGATAGAAAGTGGGCATCATTTTGGCTAGCGTACCGATATCTCTCTCAGAATGGATGGAAGAATCGAGGAAAATCTGAGAGACTGTTAGATAACATAGAGAAAAATTCTCATAATCTTTAAAATCGAGTTTAGCGAAAATTCCGATAGGTTCGCTAGGCTTTTAAGCCCCCCATTTAGTCTACGTCGATCAGCGAGAGGCGCTATGATACTCCACCTACTTTACATTCTAGCTTTCACGATTCTTGCATTCTTGGCGGTTGGCAATCTGATTCGCAATTTACTGACTCTCGGCATCGAGTCTCACCGGCAATATCCTTCCAATCGTGGTGGGCACGCCTCTACCATGCGTTCGGTGCCTCATCCAGAGTTGTTAGACTCTGAAGGCAGAATGGTGAATGAGCCACTTTTGGTTATGAAGTCGATGACGGTAGAAGATGCACGGGAGCAGTTAGATGCCCTATACAACTCTTCGCCGGGAAGTGACCCCTTCCGCGAAGACGCCTAGCCCCAAAACGCGATACAACGAAAGAGGAAAGACCTATGCCGGTTTTTCCTCTTTTGCGTTATGTGGGGCGAGTAAACGATGACGAATCCTTCCGAAAAACCACCAGAACCCAAGTCGCCGTCTTCGTGGGTAAAGAAAATGCAGGCGGCGGTGGGAGACAGTCTGTCGAGTGTTACCAAGTTTTTACCGATTGAGCAGGCAACCCAAACGGTGACGGGTTGGTTTAAGGTTGATGAAGCTGAAGTGACCGAGATTTTGCAAAAGGTGCGATCGCAGTTGCCGACAACCGAAGCGCTGCTGGTGGGGAAACCACAGGCAGGTAAAAGCTCGATCGTGCGGGGGCTAACCGGAGTTCCATCCGACATTATTGGTCAGGGCTTTCGTCCCCACACTCAATACACCGAGCAATATAACTACCCAACTGACGATTTGCCACTGATCATTTTCACCGATACGGTGGGATTGGGAGACGGGCGGCAAGAAACATCGAGTGTGATTCGTGAATTGGTTGGAGAGCTTGCCAAAGACCAAACAGAGAAACGGGCACAAGTTCTGATTCTCGCCGTTAAAATCAATGACTTTGCCACAGATACGCTGCGGCAAATTGCCCAACAGATTCAGCAACAGCATCCTGAGGTGCCATGTTTACTGGCGGTAACCTGTTTGCATGAGCTTTACCCTGCTGACGTTACCGATCATCCCCCTTACCCACCTAGGGTTGACGATATCGATCGCGCCTTTGCAGAAATTCAGCGTAGCTTTGAGGGGTTGCACGATCGGGCGATATTGATCGATTTCACCCTCGAAGAAGATGACTTTAACCCGATGTTTTACGGCTTGGAACCGTTGGTCGAGGCGTTGGCAGACTTGCTGCCCGAAGCCGAAGCTCGAACCATGGCACAGCTTTTAGACCATCGAGAAGCCGGACAGCAGATTGGCAATATTTACCGAGAAGCGGGGCGGCGCTATATTCTGCCGTTTTCAGTGATGGCGGGCACATTGGCGGCGATTCCACTGCCGTTGGCAACGATGCCCGTGTTGACTGCCCTGCAAGTGTCGATGGTGGGGGCGTTGGGGAAATTGTATGGGCAGACGCTCAATCCTTCGCAAGCAGGGGGAGTAGTCAGCGCGATCGCGGGAGGATTTTTGGCCCAAGCGATCGGGCGAGAGTTGGTGAAATTTATTCCCGGTTTTGGTAGTGTAATTGCGGCATCGTGGGCGAGTGCGTATACTTGGGCGCTTGGGGAAGGGGCGTGTGTGTATTTTGGTGATTTGATGGGCGGACGAAAACCTGACCCTCAGCGCATTCAAGAAGCGATGCAAGAATCCTTTGAAGTGGCGAAAGAGAGATTTAGAAATCCTAAAAAAAATTCTAAAAAGCAGTGAATGCAGCAATCACTCCAGCATCAATTGACGCAATTCACCGTTGAGCCACTCGGCAAATAAACGCTGAATAATTTGTTGCCGAATCTCATCGGTCAACTGTGCCGGAATGTGTTCTTCAACGAGTAATAAATGATGCCCTTGGTCGGTTTGAATTGGGCGCACAACTTGAGATAACGTGCCTGAAAATGCGGCTGCTGAAAGTTCTGGAACCAAGCTCCAGCGATAGTGCCAGCCTTCATAGCCGCACTGATGGCGGCGCTTTTCTTGAACGTCGTACAAATGAGCCGCTTCGTAAAAACTGATTTCTTTTTCGTCAATTTGATAAAATAATTCTTGCGCGAGTTGGGCGTAAGGAACCACGATTTGATAAAGCAAGACGCGATCAAATTCGAGTTGATGCTGAATAAAAAAGCGTTCAACTTCTTTGGAAAAAAGGGTGGTTGCGAGTTTATCAGCAAGGATGCGATCGCGAATTCCTGCTTCCCAATCTTCCGCCGTCATCAGTTGAGTATTAAGCCAATTTAACGTATCTGACGCCTTTTCTAAATGATGTTCTCGGCGCGTGCGATCGGCATCCGCCTGAATTTCGTCACTGCTTACACTCACTCCGCATTCTTGAGCCGCTTCATAAACAGCACGGCAAACCAATATCTGTCGATAGGCTTCCCGAAGTTTAAGGTTTTTTTTCAAATAGTAAATAACGTCGTCTGGTGCAACTGAAATTCCCGCAAAATTAACCATTCTTCGACTGCTTCTAAACGATAAATTTGACCTCATCGTCTTGGTTCTATACTAACAGTGGAAGTAAGCCATTGAAAGCCCATTTAAGCTTTCAATGGCTAAGAATTAGGTGAGTTTGAACCTCAATGCACCTAATTCAATCTCTCCCTACACTTTAGTAGTAAAAGTAAGGGAAACCGTAGCTAACTTTCTTCTGGTAGATACTCGAAACGTTAGCAGCAACCGCAACATTACCATACGAGATGTTGCCACCCCAATAATAACTGCTATTGTTGCCTGCGTAAGCATCAGCATCTTGGTCAACGTGAGCGTAATTTCCACCTGCGATCGCGGTGTTTTCAGCCGTTTCTAAATAGCTCAAGTCGGAAATAACCATGATAGTTCTCCGTGGTTTAAGTGAATGGGTGTGTGGTGATGGGTGATCTATTACCAGAAGTAATAGCCGTACTTTTTCTTAAATTTGTACTGCGTGATGTGGGAAGTGTTGAGCGCGACTGCCGTATTTCCGTAAGAAATATTGCCGCCGTAGTAGCTAGAGTTGTTGCCAGCAGCAGCATAGGCATCTTGGTCAACGTAAGCGTAATTTCCACCTGCGATCGCAGCATTTTCAGCCGTTTCTAGATAGCTCAAGTCAGAAATAATCATGCTGATTCTCCGTGTTTTTGAATTAATCGGTATGTGGTGATGACTGATCTATTACCAGAAGTAATAGCCGTACTTTTTCTTAAAGCTCAACTGCGTGATGGTGGAAATATTCAGCGCGACTGCTGTATTTCCGATGGAAACATTGCCGCCATAGTAGCTAGAGTTGTTGCCAGCAGCAGCATAGGCATCTTGGTCAACGTGAGCGTAATTTCCACCTGCGATCGCAGTATTTTCAGCCGTTTCTAGATAGCTCAAGTCAGAAATAATCATGATCGTTCTCCGTGTTTTTGGGTTGATGGGTGTGTTGCTAATTAGTAGTGGAAGTAATAGCCGTAGCCTTTCTTGAAACTGTACTGTGAGATGGCGGAAACGTTGAGCGCAACTGCCGTGTTTCCGATAGATTTGTTGCCACCGTAGTAGCTGTAGTTGTTGCCAGCATAAGCATCAGCATCTTGGTCAACGTAGGCGTAGTTTCCACCTGCGATCGCGGCGTTTTCAGCAGCTTCTAAATAGCTCAAGTCAGAAATAGTCATTGTCATTCTCCTGGTTTGTATTGAAAGCAGTAGCAAAGTTGAAAAATTAGAGACTGATTTGAGTGATGGTTGCAATGTTAAGGGCTATGGCAACATTACCAATTGACCAACTTTTCCAACCAAAAGCGTTACCTACTGTGGCATTTGCGCCCTGAGATAGAGAAGCGAGATTGCCATATTTAAAGGAGTAATTACCCCCTTCAATGTCGGAATTCTCAGACATTTCTTCTAAGTAACTCAAATCAGAAATTTTCAACATTTCTCTCTACCTCATGAAGTTTTTTCTGAAACAGCTTTAATCTAGCTGTTGATAACAGTCTATTTTTATAAGCGAGATAAGTGTTACCAATTTGGTAGTTTTTCAGAATAAACTTTTGAGCAATATAGCGGCTCTATTTAAGCTATAGAATTTGAGTTACAGAATATGCAGAGTGTTAGATTTTGGCTAATTGAAAAGGCGAAAAATTGACTATCATGAGCTATTTAGGTTTTGTTAAACAACAAAAAAGCCGCATCAAAATAGTAATATCCTGACGCGGCAATAGACTAGATCTTAGGCTCAAATCAAGACGATGAAGCCATAGTGAAGCTATAAAGACCTACGACCGATTCTCCTTCAGGAGATGTCCCTGAAAGCCTGTACGTTTCACTATATCCATTTGATGAATACCGTTGACTTACCCTCTCAGCAGTGATGTCGTGAGGCAGGACTCCAAAAAAGCTGCACCACGGTTGGGTGAGATCGCCCAATACTAAGGCGCCTCCCGATAGATGAGAAGAATCAGACAAAAGTTCGCAATAGCTCAAATCTGAAATTGACATAAAATTCCTCCGATTTAAACATGAATTATCTTCGTAGATTCACAACCTCATATCCACCCTCAAAATCTGAAAAATGCGCGAGATAAGCGAGATCCACCCTGAACTTGTTTTGCCTTTTGATCAAGCAATTCTAAATATCCCAGGTCTGCTAATTGGTTCAAGCAGCCTTCAGAAGACTCTGTTGTTTCAACTGTTTTATCATTCTTGAAGTGCTCTAAATGATTTCGATTAAGTTGTTTTACATTGCAGTTTTCTTTGAGTAGTCGATTATAAGTTGTATAGGGAATATAGTGCAGAGGATTATAGCCACCAAAGCGCAAAATCAAAACACATGCCCAAGAATATTTCCCCGCTAAAATTGCCTCAACAACTTGCTTAAATTGTTCTGGCTGCATAGCTTTATCAATTCCGCGCTCACGAGATGGGGGGCAAAAAACTTGTCCGTTCATGTCAACTTTCTCCATAACTTAAGATGTAGGCAACAGAGCGCCCTATCTGATCACTGATCTGATTGCCGATCTGATCAATAAGCGCCGGAACCTGTACAGTCGCGAACCGTATGCAGTCAATCGAGTATCAAGGTGTTTACAAATTCATGCCGCCTTGGAGTTGTTTGAGCGGGTCGAGCAACACATCAACAATGCGGCGATTGCGAGTAATAATTTCTGCCGTTGCGGTTTGTCCAGCTTTGAGGGCGATTTTTTGGCGATCGCGGGTGGTTGCGTCTGCGGTGTGTTCGGGGCTAAGTGCAGCCTGATCAACCTGAATCTCTAGGCGGTAGACCTGCCCACGCTGTTCATCTAAGTGAGTATCTTGAGAAATCTTCGTCACTTTGCCCGGAACCATGCCGTAGTCTTGATAGGGAAAAGCATCAAACTTAAGCTGAACTGTCATTCCAGGTTTAACAAAGCCTGCTTCTTGGTTGGGCAGCACGGCTGAGAGTGTGAGCGGCTGATGGCTGGGCGCAATTTCGGCTAATGCTTGCCCGGTTTGCAGCACTTCACCCGGATGCTTGACATTTAAGGTAGAAACAACGCCGCTCACAGGAGCATAGACAAAGCGTTGTTTTAACTTTGTCTGTGCTGTTTTGATTTGCGTCATCAATCCATCTATTTTTGCGTGTTGCTGAGTAATTTGAATTTCTAGCTGCTGAAACTGCTGTTGCGATTCAAGCTGTACTTCTTTAACCTCAGCTTGTTTTTGGGTTAACTCGCTCTGCAACCGCTCCACGATCGCTGTATTTTTTTGCAAACTGCCCTGGTGTTCGGTAATGGTGCGCTGACGATCGCGCAGGCTTTGCTCAGCCGAAAAGATATATTCTTGCGCGATCGCACCTTCCTGAACCAACGGCTGCAACCGCTCTAACCGTTCTGTTTGGGCAGAAACATCGGTTTGGAGTTGATCGATCAAGGCTTGGGAGGTCATTGCCTCTGAGCGCGCTTGCTTAATATCACCCTGATGCATGGCTGTTTTTTCCTGCGCCATTAGCGTGCGTAGATTTGCCTGCAAACGGTTTTGCCCAAGCATAAATTGCATCTGTTGCAATTCGGTTTGGGCAGATGCTAATTCTCGCTCTAGCCGCTCAATATCGTAGAGCGCAACATCATTGTCAAGCTCGGCAATTGCCTGTCCGGCTTTGATGGCTTGCCCTTCTTTGACAAAAACGTGCTGTATCTTCCCTAGCTCGCTCGATTGCACCTTGTATGCCTGTCCCTTTGGCTCTAATTTGCCTTGGGCGTGGGCAACTTCGTTGATTTGACCAAACCATGCCCACGCTGCAAAACAGGTGCAAAACACAATGCCTCCGAGGGTAAATCGGATCGGCAGAGTAGAGGGGGGCTGATCGAGCATTGTTTGCAGAGAATCAGACCATTGAGATGGTGAGATTCCTACGCCCTGCTCGGATGGTTTTAGCTGCTCTGGTGGGGGTAAAGGGTGCGGCTCAAATACTGGAGTTCGCCGCTTTTGAGGGACAGGATTTAACATAGCCGTGCCTCGAATAGTGGGATTTTAAAGACTGCTTTTGTTCATTGGAGCGCGAAAAGCTGAATGGGATTTATGCCTGCCCTTCTTAAGGGTAAAAGCGACACTTTCTCAGGTGTTACCAAATTGGTAGTTTTTTGGGTGGAGGTGAGGCACCCCATTCCTAAAAAATGCGTTTTCAACGATCTCCTCAAGATAGGGGACAGCCGTTGAAGCGTTGAGTTGGAGAAAAACATTCTGGCGATCTGAAACGTGCATCAGTCCTGTGCGTCAGTTCTACAAATCTAGTTCTACACGTCTAATTGTTGTTGTGCCAGGTGGTAGTACAATCCCTGCTTATCTAGTAAGTCTTGATGGGTTCCCTGCTCGATGAGGATGCCTTGATCTAACACCAATACCCGATCGGCATGGCGAACGGTGGACAGCCGGTGAGCAATGATAAAGGTGGTGCGCCCTTGGCTGATTCTGGCTAGATTTTGCTGAAAGCGGCGCTCAGACTCGGTATCGAGAGAACTGGTGGCTTCATCTAAAATTAGAATTGCTGGGTTGCCCAAGAGGGCGCGTGCGATCGCAATTCGCTGCCTCTGTCCGCCCGATAAATTGGTGCCCCGTTCTCCGACTTTGGTGTTGTAGCCCAACGGCAATTCTTGAATAAATGCATGGGCTTCTGCAAGTTTGGCAACTTCGATCGCGGCTTCTAAACTATGTTCAGAACGATAAAGTTGAATGTTTTCTAACACCGTGCCAGAGAATAAGAAACACTCTTGCGGCACAACCCCAAGCTGCGATCGCAAGGAGCTAGGAGAAACATGCTGAACGTCGTGCCCATCAATGCAAACACGACCGTTGGAGGGCGTATAAAACGCTTGCAACAGTTTAATCAGGGTGCTTTTTCCCGATCCGCTCCGACCGACGATGGCGATCGTTTGCCCCACCTCGACATGGAAGGAAAGATTTTGCAGGATATACCCTTCATTGGTGTCTTCGTAGCGGAAGTTAACTTGCTCAAACCGGACATCACCCTGAATGGGTGGCAAAATCAACATGGGGCGACTCGTCAGTTCTTCGGGCTGGGCAAGCAGAACGTCGTTTAACCGCTCCACCGAGATCACCACTTCTTGCAACTCATCCCAAAAGCCCACGATCGCCAAAACGGGCGTGAGCACGCTGCCAATCATCAAATTAAAGGCAACAAATTGACCGATGGTGAGTTGTCCGGCAATCACGAGACTTGCCCCATACCAGAGCAGTGCTGTACTGCCGATCGCGTTGATCAATCCGCTAGAAATTTGTAGCCCATTGGCGAGCTTTTGCCCTCGAAATCGAGCGTTGAGCATTCTCGTCAGCCGATCTTCCCAGCGCCAGCGAACTTCTCGCTCGGCGGCGGCGGTTTTCACCGTAGAAATGCCAGTCATCATCTCGACGAGGAGCGAGTTTTGGTCAGCCGTTTCATTAAACACATCCCGCGACACTTTGCGTAACCAAGGGGTTGCAATAAGCGCCAAAATCACAATGGGCGGAATCAATGCCACCACCAGCAGCGCCAGCCGCCAGTTGTAATAAAACATCAATCCTAAATACACAATTGCCATTGATCCGTCTAGCCAAGTAGAAACGGCTTGACGAACGAGAAATAGCTGAATTTTCTGATTTTCCTGGACTCGCGTTAAAATGTCTCCCACATGGCGCGATTCAAAGAATTTCAATGGCAACCGCAATGCATGACCAATAAATCCGCTAATCAGAGATAGATCGATGCGGTTAGAAAAATAATCTAGCAAATACTGACGAATGCCTGTCATGCCGACGCGCCAGATGCTAAACATCAGCAACCCGACCGCAAACACATTCAGCGCCATTAAACTCTTTTGAGTGACAACGCGATCGAGGATCACCTGCGTGAATAGCGGCGTCACCAGCCCAAACAATTGAATTAACAGCGAAATAAGAATGACTTGCGCCAATACAGAGCGGTATGACCACAGCAATCCTGAGAATCGCTGTAAAGATGGCGCTTCATGTTCAACCACATAGAGATCATCGGTGGGATCAAGCAGCAGCCCATAGCCTGTCCAATGGGTCAAAAATGCCTGACGAGGTAGCGATCGCGATCCTCTCGCCGGATCGGCGACAAGCACCTGATTGCCTTTGATGCGATATACTACAACGTAGTGATCGCCCTGCCAGTGGGCGATCCAAGGATTTGTCTGTTCTGCCAAGCGGTCTAAACTTGCCCGAATCGGTTTCGCCTGAAAGCCAACTTGCTCGGCTGCGATCGCTAAGTTCTTCAACGACGCACCCGATCGGCTTACTCTCGCCTGTTCCCGCAGGGCATTGAGGCTGAGCCGTGTGCCCCAGTATTGCCCAATCATCGCAAGGCAGGTGACGCTGCAATCCGTTTCGCTTTGCTGCTGGATAAAGGGATGGCGTTGCCAAAATCGTCGCTTGTAGCGTGACTTAGTAGGTTTCGGAAATTGCAGAATGGTTGTTTCAGGTTTCTGCTGCTTACTGTTTCTTTTATGACGTTTAGCCTGTCCTGTATGGGTGGATGGATGGCTGTCTAAATCTGAGTCTTGGGTAAATAAATCGGCTTTTGATAGTGTCTTTTGTGAGGGTAGATGGGCTGCTAGCGGCACAGAGTGAGTTGCGGGTGCTGTTGCGGGGTGCTCACTGCTGGTCGCGCGCTGCCAATTTAAAGTAGAAATTTTATACAGCCACACATCTGTTTGGGCAACCCAGTCAGGGGTCGGATCTTGCCACTGGCTGCCGATCTCTAGGGGCGGCTCGGAGGGCTGACCTTCCTCACGTTGGCGTTCTTGGCTCTGAAGCTCACGGCTCTGAATCTCGCCCCTGCGTAACCAAAAAAGCCCGTCCTGGCAGGCTTCTAGCTGCGCTAAGCGAGTGCCCTGCGGCAGGTGAATGTCTTCAACAAACCCCACCAAGCCTTGAATCTGAGCCGTTGGCTGCTTGCTAATTTCCGTTTGAGTTTTGAAGAATATTAATCGCTGTCGCTGAAGCGTCTGTTGCTGCAACGCTTCTTGCAGGTGGGGAAAGCGCTCTAGCGTCTGATGCGAAAGTTTAGCAACTTGACCCGCACTTGCAGCGATCGCAGTGTAAGACAAAGCAGCATCGCAATATAGATGGTCGGCTCCAAATATTGCGCCTTCTTCTAGCACCAAAACCGAGGTTTCTGCGTGCTGCTGCACGTTCCACCCTAAAAACCGCAGTCGCCCTTGAAGAATTAAGTACACATCACGGGTATTAGGTTCACCATAAGCAGAATTCTGAGACTGATCCGGATTAGCGTACTGGTAGACAGGATCACCCAATTGAAATGAAACGAATTCTAACTCACGAGCAAGATCAGCAGTTTGAGAATCCGTTAGAGAAGCAAAAAGCCTAGACGCTGTAACTGCTGCTTGAGCAGTTTCTTGGTTAAGTGGAGACCGAAACCGAACAGGAAATCCTGTCTGTTGTTTCATAGCCTAATCCTCAATAGAGCAATCACCAAAATTGCAGAGAGAAATGGAATTCTCTACGCAGCGGATCTTAAAATTAGAACAGCCTGTGTTTGTTGAGAGCTTGCCTAAGTCTGGTTGGAGCGGAGGTTAGAAAGCACTGATTTTGCAGGAACAAGAACGCCACCAAATGGGCATGGCAGGCAATCTTACAAATTCTGTCGTTGGAACACTATTTCGGAAACTATTTCGGAATATTGATAATCTTCAAACTTGCCGATTTACAAGTCGCTAGACTTGCCACTGTGATAAATGCTTAGCTCTGCGCTAACGCTCACCCAACGTTTATCTACTGTGATAACGCTTACAAATCGACCAAGGCTGGTTCGGAGGAAGTGAGATCTAGCTCACCAAACTGACTCAACTGAGCGCGGATTGTAGCTTAAGCCGGGAAAGGCAATGATCCACGATCGCGCTTGATCCACTGCAAGGTTAGTTGTTTTAATTCAGCCCGTCAAGGCAATCTAAATATAAATTAAAAATAAATTCAGAAAAAGTATAAACTATTGATCCCCATATGACCATTCCTTCCTGAGCCGTATATAACGATTCAAAGATATAGGTGCAGTCAGTCTTAGCGATTTCCTTTATGATGATTTGTACTTGTTTTATGAGTTACCATCCATCATGGCAATCCTTTCTAACTTACAAAGTGCATTGAGCCACGGGCGCGCCCTTAAGATTATCAGTGGTTTAGCTAATTTTGATCGCGATCGCGTTGCTGCTGTTGTTACGGCTGCTGATCGTGGCGGTGCTACGTTTGTTGATATTGCTGCCGATCCGGCTTTGGTTGCCTTGGCGCGCCGCCTAACGACCCTACCGATCTGTGTTTCGGCGATAGATCCCACGTTGTTTGTGGCGGCGGTCGATGCAGGCGCAGACTTAATTGAAATTGGCAACTTTGATAGCTTTTACGCGCAGGGCATGCGGTTTGAAGCCGCTGAGGTGCTGGCGATGACGCATGCCACCCGTCAGTTGCTACCAACGATCCTGTTGTCGGTGACGGTTCCTCATATTCTGCCGTTGGATCAGCAAGTTCGGTTGGCAGAAGCGTTGGTCAATGCAGGGGCAGATATCATTCAAACGGAAGGCGGCATGGGGTCGAGTCCGGTGCATTCGGGGTCGCTTGGGTTGATCGAAAAAGCGGCTCCGACGTTGGCAGCAGCGTATGAGATTTCTCGGGCGGTGAGTGTGCCTGTGGTGTGTGCGTCGGGCTTGTCGAACGTTACGGCTCCTTTAGCGATCGCATCTGGGGCATCGGGAATTGGGGTCGGAACGGCAATCAACAAGCTGGATAGCGAGGTTGCCATGATTGCGGCAGTGCGATCGCTGGTCGAATCGTTGGCGACGGTAAACCGGGTGCCAGCTAAGGTTTAACTCAAGGTCACTTCGCCCGTGCTAAGAGGTATGCTTTCGCTAAAGGTCTAAATTAGCAAAAACCGTAACGCTACGAAAACGAGGCGCTACGGTTTTGCTAACAGTTCTTAGAAATATCAGATCAACTAAAGCAAATCGGTTAGAACAGCCGAAAGATGAACGGATATTTGAATGCTTCGTCAGGGTTAGTAACACAATGTAGCAACGCTAAAATTGTAAGACCCCAATGAATTAGAAATCCTAAAGCGATGACTGGAAAGAATAGAACGCCACCTAACCCAAACGTAATAAAGGATAAAATTCCAATCGGAACACCAATCACGGCTCCCCAGAACCAAACATTGAAATGGAAGTTGATCGACTCTTTAGCGTTCTGCTTTACCACCGGATCGTCTGACAGCAAATTGACAGCGATCGGCACTCCGATCGAGAGAAAGGTGGTGCTAAAAAAAATCGCTGCATGACTTAGACAAGATAGCAATTTGCGTTTGCCAGAATCGTAAGTGCTTTGCATCCTGGGTTGCTCCTAAACTCTTTATTCTTTCTAGGTTTATCGTAACTGACACGCACTGCCTGCGATAGTGAAGTTTACCGTACTTAGACGGGTTGCGGATATTTACTTTAGATAGATTAATTTCGTCATAAATGACATGGGTCGAAGGGAGGATGAGAAATGCCCATCTGATGGGTAAGGTATCGCTCCTTAGTTTGGGCGATTTCAAGGGTTGTTGGAGCATCCTATCAATGCATCAAAACTGCATCAAAACTGCGAAGTTTCGGTTTAATCTTACCTACTGAGTTGGCGTATGGTTCTTGTAATTGCGGGTGATCGCAGTGGCGTTGGCAAAACAACTGTCACGTTATCTTTGTTAGCTGCCTTAAGGCAAGAAGGATCAGTCGTTCAATCGTTTAAGGTGGGACCCGATTATATCGATCCGATGTTTCATAGCGATGTAACTGGGAGAGCGTGCCGCAATCTCGATCCAGTCTTAACGTCTGAACGGTATGTGCAACAGTGCTTTTCAACTCATAGTCAATCGGCTGACTATGCCTTAGTTGAAGGAGTGATGGGGCTGTTTGATGGAGCCGCCGGAACACCAGATTTTGCCAGCACTGCCCACATTGCTCGCTTGCTCGATGCGCCCATTTTATTTGTTGTCGATTGCAGTCGGTTGTCGCAATCGATCGCGGCGATTATTTACGGCTATCGATCATTTGATCCGCGTTTGCAATTTGCTGGTGTGGTGCTCAATCGAGTTGGTAGCGATCGCCATTTGGACTTGCTCACCGCCGCGATCGCACCCCTCAATATTCCGGTTCTCGGTGTTTTGAGACGAGATGATCACATTCAAATTCCCGATCGCCATTTAGGGTTAGTGCCCACGGGTGAACTCAAGGAACTGAATGCCCTGATCGATCGCTTTGCTCACGTCGGGCAAACGTGCTTCGATTGGTCGCTGCTAAAGCCGTTATTCCGAACCTCTGCCGCCACCTGCGCCCCACCCGTTGCGGTGTGCTCGTCTGTCCGTCTTGCGATCGCGCGCGATGCCGCCTTCAATTTTTACTATCCTGACAATCTAGAGTTGCTGCAACACTTGGGGGCAGAGCTTGTGCCGTGGAGTCCGATGCAGGATGCGGAGTTGCCTGCTGAGATTGGCGGGCTATATTTTGGGGGCGGTTTTCCCGAAGTTTTTGCTCAAGAGCTTGCAGACAATCAGACGATGCGAACCTCTGTTAAAGCTGCGATCGCGGCGGGGATGCCGACCTATGCAGAGTGTGGAGGGCTGATGTATTTATGCGATCGCGTGACTGATTTTGGCGATCGTTCGTTTCCCATGGTCGGCACTCTTCCGACCACGGCGGTGATGGGCAAACGGCTGACTCTGGGTTATCGCCGTGCGCGGGCGCTGCACAACACTCCCCTGCTGCCTCAAGGTGCGATCGTCCAAGGTCACGAATTCCACCGTTCCCATCTTGCGATCGCGCCCGATCATCCCCTGTTTGAATTCTCCTCGCCCTACTCTACAGCCGCTGCTTCATGCCCTACCTCCGAAGGTTGGCATCTTCCCCATCTTCACGCTTCCTATCTTCATCTCCATTGGGGGGCAACTCCAAAGTTACCCGCCCGATTTCTTCAGCAGTGTCAGCGCTATGCTGCTAACCAGCGTCCCTAATTCCTATCTAAAGGCAGAATTGTTCTCCATCTCAGGACTGATAAACTCTAGGGGCTAATTTGAAATGATTAGATTATCTATGCCAAATTTAGGAAACAGCATAAAGTCGAAATAGCAATTAACATACAAAATCTACGCGATTGTGCTGCAATGATGAACGTTAGCGCAGCAAATCTCTGTTGTGGTATGGAGACACTTGTATTAATGGCAAGTTTTATGGATTAAATTTATTTCTGCATTAACTGTTGATCTCCTTAAAAGAAAGGAACTGAAATGCTAGGTGAGGAACTTTAAACGCTAAAGGGAGGTCAAAGACTGTATTTGCCGAATTTATTCTCAAGCTTTTTTAGTTGTTTCAATGTTAGAAATTTGCATGAAGTCTATTAAACACCTCGCTACGGTTGCTTTTGTTAGTCTGTGTTCGTTTGGTTTGGTTGCCTGTGAGGGTGCTTCCCTTCAGTCTGCTGCCGATGCCGATCAATCGACACCCGCCTCTGCAAGCCCAGACAATTCAAGCTCAAATAATCAGCGATCGCAGGCTTCACCCAACCCTGCTGCCTCTCAACCCCTTGACCGAAGCTGCACCTCTATAGATCAGGGCTTTGGCGCACCCGGAACTGTGAATGTGCGAGCAGAAGAAGTTGTGAACGGGCTGGAGGTGCCTTGGGGAATTGCGTTTTTGCCAAACAACGAGATGCTAGTGACTGAGCGCCCCGGTCAAGTTCGGCTGGTGCGAAATGGTCAGCTTGAGTCTAACCCGGTTGCAACGCTGCCTGTCAGCGATCGCGGCGAAGGAGGATTGCTGGGCATTGCCACTCACCCAGATTTTGCAACTAATCGATTGTTCTACCTTTACTACACTGCCCAAGGCGGAACCCCAGCCAATCGTGTGGAGCGGTGGCGGTTGGCTGAAGATCGGCGGAGTGCTGTGCGCGATCGCGTGATTCTCGATAATATCCCGGTGGCGGTGGTGCATAATGGCGGTCGCATCCGCTTTGGTCCAGATGGCATGCTCTACATTGCCACAGGCGATTCTAGAGAGCCGCAAGAGTCTCAAGATGTGAATAGTTTGGCGGGCAAGATCTTGCGCGTTACGCCAGATGGGCAAGTTCCGCCGGATAACCCGTTTCCCAACAATCCAGCGTTTATAACCGGGGTACGGAACTCGCAGGGCTTTGATTGGGCAAATCCATCGACCTTGTGGGTGGCAGATCATGGTCCCAGTGGGGAGTTGGGTCGATCGGGTCGGGATGAGATTAATGTGGCGCGAGCCGGGGATAATTTGGGCTGGCCTACGATCTATGGGTGTCAGACGCAGGAAGGATTGGTGGCTCCGGCGCTGACGTGGAATTCTGCTGTACCCCCTGGAGGGGCTGCTGTTTATACGGGCGATGCAATTCCAGAGTGGAAGGGGAGTCTGATTGTGGGGACGCTCGGTTCTCGCCATTTGCACCGCGTGGCGTTCGATCCAAATAATCCCGGTCAGGTGCAGCGCAATGAGGTGTATCTGCGCGGCGAGTGGGGACGCCTGCGGGAAGTGGTGATGAGTCCTGATGGCGAGCTTTATGTGACTACGAGCAATTGTGATGGGCGTGGAGATTGCCCAGCCGACCAAGACAAAATTCTTCGGATCACGCGGTGAGGAGGTCAGGCTAAACAGGGCAGGGATGAATTTAGGAAAGCGCTTAGCTCGACTTTATCCAATTCAAGCAGCGTAGCACAGGAGGCTAGACCAGCAATCCAACAAGGCTTTTGGTATTT
>NZ_WVIE01000027.1 GCF_010091945.1 Myxacorys almedinensis A | reverse complement strand
AACCGTTGCTTCTGTCACTGGCTTTAGCTTTATCGTAAATGCACTATCTGTCGCAGGCATTTTTTGATTTGGTATCATTGGTGGTTTGGATCGGGTTTCTTAAACCGTCTCTTAAATAATTGCCAGAAAGACCACCTGAAACAAATCCTCGAAAGGACACATTAGCGGTTGGAAAGTATGAAGGTGTAAACACGTTCACACCAGGAACGTTTACGATCGCGTCTTGGAGTTTAGTGATATTTTGATCCCGGATAAGCTGTTGTGGGATCACCTGAATTACTTGGGGAATGTCGCGCAGAGGTGTATCCGTTTTAGTTGCAGTGCTGGAATTCGGCACCCGATAGCCGCTTCTTTCCCCTGTCACCACGATTTCCTCATCCGGTTCGTCCGCTTCCGGGTTGAGGCTATACGCCAGTTCTCCCGTTTTCAAGGTGACTTCCGTTTTGGGTAGCGCATTGTTTCCCGTCACACTGATCCGAATGCCACCCGCGTCCTGCTGCACCACTTGAACATTGGCAATATCCGTCGTTGGGGTTTCAGCGCTGAAGAGTTGCCCCTGCGGTAATGCCAGCACTGTATTGGAAATCTCAGCAATCAGCGAGTTCCCCTCTGTGCGAAACTTTGTCACATCAATTTGTAAGGGCTTGCCTGCTGTTTCTAGAACGATCTCTAAACCTGTGTCGGTGCGGTTGAGTTGCACATTTGTTATCTGCACCGTTGCTGCTTCGACTTGAGCCATCCATTCCTTGACGGTAGTGGCAGGACGGGAACGATCGCTTGTCGATTCCGCTAATCCAGGTTGACCCACCCAAACAGATACTACCCCGATCGCCAAAGCGTACAATTGCCATTGTTTCTGCATCATCGTCTCCACTCCACCACAAATGACCGTCATCTCAGAACATCAATTGAGAATGACTTTTAACAAGATGGAGACAATCTTAGGGGAATTGCGCGATCGTACTGTCTTCAAGACCGATCATTTTTGTCTTCGAGAGCGATCGTTTTTGCGATTCTCCTTCAGACAAGCTCTGAAAGATTCCGTCGCAGAACCGGTATCTACAAATTTTTGCTGCTTCTGTCGCATAATCAAAACAGAAAAGAATAAAGACATTTCAAAGTGAAAATTCCAGAAGATGCGGTCATTCCAGAGGCTAAAATAGCCTGTTACCTGCTGGTACAAAAAGCCAGAAATGATAAGTCAAAGTTCTTGGCACAAGCTGAATTTACAACAGATAACCCAGAAGCTCTGAGAGTAGCTATTCAGTCGATCGCGCAAGCAGGCGAGGCGGTTGAGGATAGAAACAATGAGTATGGAACCTCTTACCAAGTTGTTGGAGAACTGGTTGGTGCTAACGGTGTTACCTTATCTGTTGTTACAATTTGGCTACAGCGACAGATCGATGGAAAATTCCAGTTCGTGACTTTAAAACCATTTAAGGAGACCAAACCATGACGCTGGAGCTTTACCAAGAAGTTGCCTTAACCTGCGATCTACCAGAGTATGAACTCAGAGCAGGTGATATTGCAACGCTGGTTGATTTTGTTTCTCATCCCAGTGGTGGAGAAGAGGGATGTGTACTGGAAGTATTCAATGCCGTTGGAGAGTCTCTTAGAGTCATTGTTGTCCCAGTATCGGTAGTAGATGTCCTACGTCCCGATGAAATCTTAACTGTTCGTTCTTTAGCGAGAACAAACTGATATCTGTACGCATTCCCGCAGCCAAACGTAAACTGGGTTGCCAGTCCTGTGACGCTAGGAAATTCTAATCGTGCGGTTAGCGGCGGGAGTTGTCACTTTACCGGATTCGGTTCGTCTGCTGAAATTCCTTGGGACTCATCCCGAACTGTTTGGAAAATGCGGCGTTGAATGCCGTTCGGCTGGCATAGCCTACCCTGGTTGCAACTCCGGCAACAGTGATATTGCCCTCTAACAGCAGCGATCGCGCCTCCTGCATCTGATGTTCCCGCAGACAACCAAACACCGTGTTACCAAATAGGTGTTGAAAGCCCTGCTGGAGTTTGAACTCATTCAATCCCACCTGCCGCGCTAGATCGATCACAGTGGGAGGATGGGCAGCATGGCGCAACAAAATGTCTCTGGCTTGGTAGATGCGATCGTGATCATCGGATTTTAGAGTCCGCGGTTCCTTCGGAGTTGCGCTCTGCGCTAATCGCAACACACCTTCTGGAGACAATACCTCCGATGATGTATCCGCCAGTTGAGCAAACTGTAAGGCGATTAGTTCCAGCACTTTTGCTTCTAAATAAAACTGCCGCATCACCCCTTGCAAAGGGCAGTGGAGGAGTTGCCATAACGCATTCTGCATCGCTGAGGTTTGCTGACCGACAGCACGATGAAACAACGACAATGAATCTGTGTTGAGCAATGCCTTCAGTTCATCTGGCAACAACGCTTCCCGACCTGCACTCAAACCTCTGAGCAGAGATGGGGCAACCCGAATTCTGACATTGAGCCAGTGTCCTGTCATCACCTGCTCAATCTCGCGAACTTGATCGATGTAAAACAGGTAACTTTTTCCGGGTTGTTCGCAGTAATTTTCCTTCACACCGAAAGAGGAAACCTGCATTGATCCTTTAATGGCAAAAGCAAGCGTTACAAAAGGATTCTCTTCGATTGCACGATCCACTGCCCAAGGTTGGTGATGCTTGTGTTCAAATAGATCGACTTGCAAGCCCGATCGTAGAAACACATGATTTGCCTTGCCGCCACTAAAGTCATGATCCCAGGTCTCAATAATTTCAAACTCATTCTCCCGCCAAGTAGACCAACCTCGCTCAGAGATTTCCTGGTACACCTCATTCCACTCATTCTCTGTGTAGATTGTTGCCATCCTTACTGCTACTCATTCTCACTAATTGAGAATAGTATAAATGGATCGTGGCTTTTTTACTACTCAGCGCAACTCCGCAGGAAGCACACCTTAGCATTGCTAGAATTAGCTTCTATCAACGACTTGGCTACCGTGACTACGTGGGTCAGAAGCGTTTCCTTGTTGCGAGACGGGAGCCGAAAATTCTGAGGTTTGACCTGTACCTTGGGCGTGAGGCAAGGCAGTTCCAGTCGTGAGGGCGATCAGATTGTCCTCGATAATGTTGCGAGGCTGTTCCCCGATCGCTTGCCCGATCGATCTGCCGTCATCGCTGACGTAGACGAAGTGAGGAATACCATCAACCCGGTAAGAAAGAATTTCCGGCAACCATTTCTCGTTATCCACATTGAGCATGACAAAATTTACGCGATCGCTGTATTGGTCTTTCAGCGATTTCAATTCTGGAGCCATCGCCTGACAGCTTGTACACCAGTCGGCATAAAACTCCATCAGCGAGGGTTTGCCATTGCCCAGCGCCACTTCTAGAGGAACAGATGCCGTCGCCATCGCACTCAGCGAAACACTCGTGGTTTGCGTTTTTAAGCTGAGAGAAAACACCACCGTCAGCGCGATCGCGGCTAGGGCAATCAGAAAATTTCTCACCCGTGCCCCACTCGTTGAGTTAACAGGGTCTGGAGTTACATTAGGGGTCATAGCTGCATGGTTAAGCAAACTCTTTTAGTTTAGCGACTAGGCATTATAACTACAATTAACACCTAAAATTAGAGAGTGAAAAAGCGAGTCACTCTAACGTTTCCCAAGCGCTCTGTGCAGATGCCTGTCACCTATCGGCTGGCAAAAGATTTTAATGTCGCTGCAAATATTATTCGTGCCCAAGTTGCGCCCAATCAAATTGGAAAATTAGTCGTTGAACTGCTGGGCGATATTGATCAGCTTGATGCGGCGATCGAGTGGATGCGATCGCAAGATATCACTGTCTCGTTTGCCAGCCGCGAACTCGTGATCGATGAAGAAACCTGTGTCGATTGCGGGTTGTGCACGGGGGTTTGTCCGACGGAGGCACTCACCCTCGATCCGCAATCGTTTAAGCTAACGTTCACGCGATCGCGCTGCATTGTCTGTGAACAATGTATCCCGACTTGCCCTGTCCAAGCGATCTCGACCAATTTTTAGGCTGGCAGTATAAATTAGGGCGCTACACTGAAAAGTGAATCATTCATACTCTTACTGAAGGAGAGTTCTGTGATCACAACCTCTGAGAAGAACTGGACAGATGAAGCGTTTATGGCACTGCCTGACGATGGACAGCGCTATGAGCTAATAGATGGGGAACTGAAAATTATGGGCAATTCTGGCATGGAGCATGGATACGTTGCCTGTATTTTGACCATCTTTCTAGGAGGATTCGTTCATGCCCACAAGTTAGGGGTTCTGTGTGATTCGAGTACCGCGTTTACGATGAACACCGGAAACAAGCGATCGCCTGACGTTTCATTTGTTGCAAAAGAGCGTCTGCATGGACTTAAAAAACTGCCAAAAGGATTTTTTCAAGGTGCGCCTGATTTGGCTGTCGAAGTGATTTCACCCAGTAATACATTCGAGGAAATTCACACTAAGCTGGTTGAATATTTTGAGAGTGGCTCCCGCCTTGTGTGGGTGATTAATCCCGATGAAGAAAGTGTCTTAGTCTATCGACAGCCACAGCCTGATCGGTTGCTAAAAATAACGGATCAATTAGATGGAGAAGAAGTTATTCCAGAATTTACATTAGCAGTGTCAGAGTTGTTTACAGAACTGAATTTTTAGAGAGTTTAGACAAGGGACTCCGACGTGTTGCTAAGCTGATCGGCATTCAAGTTGCAAATTGAGTAGATTGAATAATTGTGGGATTGGATATGGGGCAATGCAAACTAGAAGGCAATTAGCTCATACCAAACTAAATTCCTTTAATGCGGGTAGAAAGTTTTTGTTTTCGTGATTGGAACGGCTTAACTTAATCAGGGCAAAACGCTGTAAAGGCGTTAGGTTTGCCCAGTGAGACGGTTGAATTGTAAACCCCAATTCTTGCGCTTGAGTTTGCACACTCTCAGGTACGATCGCACCTTCTAACCAATCAGGATGCAGGTCGAGCGGTAGATCACTAGCTGTTTCTCCTGTTCGGGTTTGGATGAGTTGATGTAATTGCGATCGATAGGTTTCAATCTCTGATGCTGTGCTGCACGGCATCTCGATTAGCTGAGTGCGATCGCGCTCATTAAACTTGTTCCATTGGTGCAATTTTAGCTTTACACCGCACGTATCTAATTTAAATCGCACTTGCATCGGAATGCAGCGTAACGACTCAACAAAATCAGATTCAAATTGAAAAAATTCAGCCATTACACGTTTGAATTCAATGATTATTTTTGGGAGCAACTTTACGGACAATCCAGTAACTAATTGCCAGAGCCAAAATGGCGGCGGCGAGGGCAATCAGATCAACTCCGGTTGTTTTTTCTAGATCTAGAATAATGATTTTACGGGCAACCGCGATCAGGGAGGTCACAATCACCAACTCTGCTTGCACTACGTGATGCTTTAAATACGCCGTAATATTTTCTAGAATTTCAAAGGCAATTAGAACATTCAGAAACAAACCGAAAGTCGCAAACAGTGTTCCGCCAAACCGACCAATTGGTTGTGCATAGAATAGTTCTGTCACCATAAAGGTAATAAGCTCAAACACCGATGCGAAAATTACGATCAGCATCGCAAGGGCTAATACCTTAGACACCCATCGTTCAACATCGCTTGTGAGCCTTAAAAAATTGCCGTTTTCCAGTGCCCGTCCCATAGCTTGAGATAAACGCTTTAGCCTACCCATCGCGAACTATTCTAAACTGCTGTTGTAAGCATACTAGGTAGAAAGACTCATCATAAAGAAAAGCGTCATATTTGAAGTTATGCGTTGGCGATCGCAACCCTGCGCCCAACACCAGAATTTAGCCATCATCGCACCAAAGACGGCTCAAACTCCTGCGCTTGAGCCACCACTTCGGCAGAAATCGGGAGAATTTCCACCGCGCAGGCTTTTAATTCTGGCTGTCTCGAATCGGGGCACGCTTCGGCATGGGTCAAAGCATTCGCTTCGGCTTGGTCTGCCCAGAGTGCGCCCCAGTGCATCGGCACAAAAACGGTTCCGGGTGCGATCGCTTTCGTGACCAAGACCGGAAACCGCGCCATGCCCCGGCGCGATCGCACCTCAACCCATTCATCAGACTTCACTCCCAATTTTTCAGCATCTTTCGGATGAATCTCAATAAACGGATTGGGGTGCATGACGCGGAGTTTTTCGATCCGTCCGGTGCGAGACTGGGTGTGCCAGTGCCCATAGAGCCTGCCCGTCGTCAGGACAAACGGATAGCGATCGTCGGGCGGCTCAGCCAGCCCACGAGAATGATATGCCCCAAAGCGGGCGCGTTTGTCGGGCGTGTGGAACTGGTGATCGACGTATAACCGCGAAGAGACCGCCGCCGGAGCCGGACGTACCAGACCCAATAAACCTGGCTTTTCTGGCAGATCAGAAGCTTGAGCGGCGGGGTTTGCCCACTGGGTAGCGCCATGCTCAAACAAGTAGGTATGGCTTAGTTCAGATTGATCGCACGGTTGACCCTGGGTGAGTCGTGCAAATTCTTTGTACACTTCCGCAGAATAGTTGTAAGCAAACTGCTTGGCAAAGCCCAACCGCCGACCAACTTCGGCAAAAATTAGCCAATCGGGCTTAGCCTCACCGGGCGGGGTGCGAAACTGAGAACAAAGTGTGATGCGCCGCTCAGAATTGGTCATCACGCCGGTTTTTTCGCTCCACTGAGCCGCAGGCAGCAAAATGTGGGCATAGTCCACCATTTCGGTAGGAGTGTAGCAGTCTTGATAGATCGTAAAGGGCGATCGCTTTAATGCAGCTTTGGTGCGCTCTAAATCAGGCATACTCACCGCCGGATTTGTTGCCGCCACCCAGAACAACCCCACTTCCCCCATTTCCAGCCCCAAAATCATCTCCCACGCGGTGCGCCCTGGGCTAGGAGAAATTTTGCCCGGCGGCAAGCCCCAAAAACGCTCAACGTCTTCCCGGTGCTGGGCATTCTGCACGGTGCGATAGCCTGGTAGCAGGTGAGACAAGCCACCTGCCTCGCGCCCGCCCATGGCATTGGGTTGACCCGTCAGGGAAAACGGGCCTGCCCCCGGTTTGCCGATCTGCCCGGTCATCAGGTGGAGGTTGATGATCGATCGAACCTTTGCCGTTCCTTCAGACGACTGGTTGACCCCCATCGACCACATCGACAAAATCCGCTGCGATCGCGCCCAAAAATGAGCCGCCATCGACAGATCGGCTTCGGAAATGCCGCACCGCTCAGCCACAACAGGCGGCGGATAATGGCGAATCACCTCCACAAACTGATCAAACCCGTTGGTGTGAGTCTCAATAAAGGCGTGATCAAGATCATGCCAACGCCAGAGCAAGTAGGCGATCCCGTTCATCAGGTCGATGTCGGTTCCGGGTTTGATGGCGAGATGCAGATCGGCACCGTCGGCGGTTGCCGTCCGCCGTGGATCGACGACCACCAATTTGACATTGCGATGCTTTTTGTGGTGCTTCCGCAATCGGTTGTAGAGAATCGGATGGCATTCGGCGGTATTGGTGCCGATTAAAAAGGCACAATCGGTTTCGTCTAAATCGTCGTAACAGCAGGGCGGACCATCTGCCCCAAAGCTTTGAATATAACCTGACACCGCAGAAGACATGCACAGGCGCGAATTTGCATCAAAATTATTCGTGCCCAAACAGCCTTTGATCAGCTTTTGGGCAATGTAGTAGTCTTCGGTTTGAAACTGCCCAGAGCCGTACATGCAGATGGCATCGGGTCCTTGGGTAAAGCGGACGACCTGAATTCGGTTGACGATCGCGACGATCGCATCATCCCACGACACCTGACGAAAGGGCTGATCGAGCGACTCGCGCATCATCGGATAGCGTAGCCTGTCTTTGTGCAGCGATTCGGCGATCGTGGCACCCTTGACACACACCATGCCCTGGCTCGATGGATGAGTGCGATCGCCCCTGACAAACCAAATCGGAGTCCCGTCTTTATCCCGATTCACTGCTTTACCAGGCTGAGCCGGAGCCATGACTTCTAAGCCGCAGCCCACTCCACAATATGGACACAGCGTTTTGGTTGGTTCAGCCATCGTTAAAACCCCTTCACTGTAGACTTAATCACACCCACCTTTGGATAAAACTTGTAATTTCTCACAGAGAATGGCATCTAGTAACGTTACACCGTCGGTTTTGGAATAGATGTAGATCTTGATCAACGCGCTGGGTAACGCTTCAAACAAAATGCGCTGTTGGGGAAATACGACTCGCTCTAGGGTGAACCCTGAAGCATTCGCTAGCTTGGCGATCTGAAGTTGGTTTGTGGAGTTGGTGTAATAGCAGAAAATAGGCTTGACCCCAGAGGGGGGGGCAGGTTGGGAAGAAATCATGTGCGCGGGTTCCATCGCGACGATTGGCAATTAATAAGGGGAATCAAACAAGGGAGCCACCAGATGAGCGAGCCTGCGGAACGTTGGTTGAGCCAATGGAAGAGTGCCAGGGGCTTGCCCTTACTCAACATCAGCCAACGCAAACCGACCATATAAGAAATCTAATGCCTGATTTCGTAATGTGTAGTAGTGCGGATCTTCCATCATCTGAGCGCGATCGCGGGGTCGGCTAAACGGAACCTCCATGATTTCGCCAATGTTAGCGGCAGGCCCATTGGTCATCATGACGATGCGATCGGCCAGAAATAGCGCTTCGTCAATGTCATGGGTGATCATCAGCACGGTGACGGTGTGCTGTCCCCAGATTTTAAGAAGTTCTTCTTGAAGCTCTTCTTTGGTAATGGCGTCGAGGGCACCGAAGGGTTCGTCTAGCACCAAGACTTGCGGGTAGATGGCCAATGCGCGAGCGATCGACACGCGCTGCTTCATGCCCCCTGAAAGCTGTCCGGGCTTTTTGTTGGCTGCTTCATCAAGTCCTACCATGGTCAGGTGCTTGCGGACAATTTCAGTTTTTTCGGCTTTCGACTTGTCGGGATACACCGCGTTCACCGCGAGATAGACATTCTCGTAAGCTGTTTTCCAGGGCAACAGGGAATAGTTTTGAAACACGACCATGCGATCGGGGCCGGGGCGGGTGACGCGTTTGCCTTGGAGACGCACTTCTCCGCGGGTTGGCTCGCGAAAACCAGACACCATATCGAGCAGGGTTGATTTACCGCACCCAGAGTGACCGATCACGCAGATAAATTCGCCTTCGTTGACTGTCAAGCTAATGTCGTCGAGCACAACGGCGTCCCCTTTGGGGGTGGGGTAGATTTTCGAGACGCGATCGATTTCGAGAAAGGGAGGCAGGTCTGCTGCAAGAGATTGAGCATCGGGAGTAGAGAGGATTTGCATAGCACAGAGTGGGAGAAGGGATGATGTTGCCAAGATTGAGATAGAGGAAGGGCGGGATCGACCTACACCGCGATCGCAAGATGACTCTCGCTAACAGGGTCGATGATGATCTCTTCGATGCGGAGGTCTCGACCGATCTCCAGACTGTTGAGATAGCCGATCGGGTCGTCAGGGTTAAACACTTTGCCATCGAACAGTTGGAAGGGGTGGCGGTTGCCCTCGTTGTCGGGCAGCCCCAATTCTCTTGCCGCTCGACCGTAGACATCCACCCGGCGCACCCGTTCTAAAACCTCGATCCAGTTGCGAGGGAAGGCGGTAATCTCCCACCGAGCCAGTTGAGTCAAGATCCAGAGTCCTTCTGCTCGTCCGGGGCAGTTGGCGTTATCGACATGAAACTGATTGAAGCGCAGCAGCGATTCGGGTGCTTCTCCTGTGCCGCGATCGTAGGCATCGATAAAGCCCGGACGCGCATAGTCTGCCGACGCACCCATGTACTGAGGACGCGCCATCAAGCTGAGAATTTCTTCTCGGTTGCGGCGATCGTCGCAATATTCGCAGGCTTCGAGCAGGGCTTTCACGAGGGCATTGTGGGTTTCGGGGTGCTGGTTTGTCCAGTCTTCTCGCACGCCGAGCACTTTTTCAGGATGAGCCGCCCAGATGTCTAGATCCGTTGCGATCGCGTAGCCCAAGCCTTCCCGAATCGCGCGGGAGTTCCACGGTTCTCCCACACAGTAGCCGTCAATATTCCCGGCGCTGAGGTTGGCAACCATTTGGGGAGGCGGCACGATCGTCAGTTTCAAATCGTGGTCTGGGTCGATGCCTGCCGATGCCAACCAGTAGCGCAACATCAGGTTGTGCATTGAGGTGGGGTGCACGGTTGCCAGCGTAACCGGGTCGTCTTTGAGCACCGATTTCAAGTCGCTCAGCGATCGCACGCCGCGATCGAGAAATTCTTTTTTCAGCGTGATTGCGTTGCCGTTGCGAGCCGTCACCAGCGCCGTGATCACCGGCAGTCGGGGGTTGTCGGCGTAGCCTAAGGTCATGGCAAGGGGCATTCCTGCCAGCATTTGCGCGGCATCTAGGCGCTGGGTGCGGATGCCGTCTGCTACGGCTTTCCAACTCGGTTCGCGGCTGAGGTTGACCTGTTCTAGCCCATGCTTGGCGAAAAATCCTTTCTCCTTGGCAACCACGAGGGGGGCGCAGTCGGTGAGCGGCACAAACCCAATATCGAGGTTGACCTTTTCCAAGCCGTTGCGCGCGATCGCACCGATCTGTTTTTGCTTGCGTTTCTTGTCGCGCTTTTGCTGATTGAGAAAATAAATGATTTCGTTTCTCAAACTGTAATAGCTCGGATGGTTTACCACTTCCAAGCGCTGACGCGGGCGGGGAATCGCCACGTCGAGAATTTGCCCCACATGGGATTCAGGCCCATTGGTGAGCATCACAATGCGATCGGAGAGCAGCAAGGCTTCGTCTACGTCGTGCGTCACCATGACACAGGTGAGATGGTTTTCTTCGCAGATTTGCATCAGTTGCTGCTGCAAGTTACCCCGGGTGAGGGCATCTAGTGCGCCAAAGGGTTCGTCTAGCAGCAAAAGTTTTGGACGAATGGCAAGGGCACGGGCGATCGCCACCCGTTGTTTCATGCCGCCAGAAAGTTCGCGAGGTTTTTTATCGGCAGCGTTGCGTAAGCCCACCAGATCGATGTGATGTTCAACAATGCGATCGCGCTCATCTTTGGGCAAGGTTTTTAGAACTTTCTCCACCGCAAGCGAAACATTTTCGCGAACCGTTTTCCACGGCAACAGCGAATAGTTTTGAAACACCATCATCCGGTCGGGACCAGGTTCTGTCACTTGCCGACCATCTAGAACAATTCCGCCTTGGGTGGGTTTATCGAGACCTGCCAGAATGTTGAGTAGCGTAGACTTACCGCAGCCAGAGTGACCAATCAGAGAAACAAATTCTCCCTTTTTAACGTTGAGGTCAATATTTTTGAGGGCAATGTAGCTGCCGCCATCTTTAAGGGGAAAGGTGCGATCGATGTGATCAATTTCAACAAAGAAAGACATGGGGATCAAGGATGAAGGACAGCGAAACGAAAGCGCAGAACAAGCGAAATTAACTATCGGAGCCAATGCGAGAGCCAATCCAACCCACCAGCCGATCGAGCGCCAGACCCACCAACCCGACATATAGCACGCAAATCACGATTTCGCTCATGCTATTTTCGTTGCCTGCGTTATAGGCGTCCCAAATCTTGAACCCGATGCCGCCTTCTGCCTTCAACATTTCAGCCGCTACGATCGCCAACCATGCCAACCCAATGCCAATTCTCAAGCCCCCAAACACGTAGGGAACCGTAGACGGTAGCAAAATGCTAAAGAAATACTCTTTGCCAGAGAGCCGCAATACCTTCGCAACGTTGTTATAGTCTTGGGGAATTTGCTGCACGCCTACCGCAGTGTTGATCAAAATAGGCCAAATAGCAGTAATAAAAATTACAAAAATAGTGGCTGGATCGCTGCTTTGAAAAATGCCCAAGGCGATCGGCAGCCATGCCAACGGTGGTACGGTTCGCAGGACTTGAATAATGGGGTCGAGACCTCGGCGCATAAATGAGTTTAAGCCGATGAATGCCCCGATCGAAATGCCTGCGATCGCGGCTAGGCTATAGCCAAAGGCAACGCGCTGCAAGCTAATCAAAATCTGCAATCCAAGTCCTTTATCAGTGCCGCCGTTGTCATAAAACGGGTCGAGAATCAGCGTCCAGGTTTGGGCAATAACTCGAATCGGACTTGGCATTTTAGAATCTGGAGCGAGACAAAGCAGTTGCCAAACTCCCAGTGCGATCGCTAAACAAATGATGATCGGCACCGAGGACTTTGCAAGGTTAGCCGCTTTCTTCGATAGCTGCGATGGCTTTTTGAGCCGAGCCGATGGGTTGATACTGGTCATGGCAGAAATTCCTAACGGGGTGAAGTGAGTTCAACGCTGAGGGTAAATGGGGCGGGTTGAGCAATATCATCACGCTTTCGCCCTCTCGCAGAGCGGCTCAAAAACTTTGCCAACCCTTTCTCAGAGAGGAGCCGCTCCCCCTCTGGTTCCCTCTTTGAAAAAGAAAGCTAGGGTGAGAGTTCCCTCAATTGCTCAATGTCATAGAAGAAGCGATTTCTTAAAAGAGGCAATTCGGAGACGCAAGACGGGTTCTACGGCAGTTAATTGCCTGCACTCTTCCCTCGTCTCTCACCCAACTCTAGGCGGTCTTAAACTTGAGGCTATCGAGGTAGGCTCTAGGATTTGCCCCATCAAACGCGATCCCGTCAAAAAACGTCTCGACGCCGCGCGAGTCTTCTTTGGGAATCTCTGCCTCTGGCGCGCCGATGGCTGTGGCGGCTTCCTTCCACAAATCAGAACGATTGACTTTATCAACTAGCGCTTTGGCATCCGTATCCCCCGGCAGATAGCCCCAGCGAATGTTCTCCGTCACAAACCAGAGGTCATGGTTTTTGTAGGGGAACGATGCATTCTCACGCCAAAACTTCATCATCAGATCGCTGTTTTGGAGGGTGCGACCGTTGCCAAAATCAAAATTGCCCTTCATGCGCTCAATAATGTCAGAGGCAGGCGCTTTGATGTATTTGTCCGCAGAGACAATTTTAGCCATCTCTTCTTTGTTTTCATCTTTATCACACCATTGCTGCGCTTCTTGCACTGCCATCAAAACCGCCTTTGCCGCTTTCGGATTTTTATCAACCCAATCGGCTCGCATGGAAAGCGCTTTCTCAGGATGATTCTTCCACATTTCACCCGTGGTAACGGCGTTGAACCCAAGATTTTTAGAGACTAATCGCTGATTCCAAGGTTCGCCTACACAGAAGGCATCCATCGTTTTGGTTTCCATATTGGCAACCATTTGGGGCGGTGGAACCACCACAATATCAACATCGTTCATGGGATCAATGCCATTGGCGGCCAGCCAATAGCGCATCCACAGATCGTGAGTACCGCCCGGAAACGTGACGGCACACTTAAACTTTTGGTTGGCGGCTTTGCGCTCGTCTACTTTCGCTTTCAGCCGTTCAGCTTTGGCGGCAATGTCAAGCTCTTTATAATCATTTGACAGAGAAATGCCCTGACCGTCAGTATTGAGCCGCGCCAAGATATACATGGGCACAGGGGTACCGCCTTTGGTGATTTTGCCGGTTGTCAGCAAAAAGGGCATCGGCGTTAAAATGTGTGCGCCATCAATGCCCCCGCGATCGCTGCCCAGTTCGAGGTTATCGCGGGTCACTGCCCAAGACGTTTGCTTAGCAACATTCACATCGGTCATGCCGTATTTGGCGAACATGCCCTTTTCTTTGGCGATCGCAAGCGGAGAACAATCGGTGAGGGCAATGAATCCTAGGGTGGCTTTTGCGGTTTCTGGCGTGTCGCCGGTGCCAGAATTGACAGCCGGAATCGCACTTGAATTTGCCCCGCTACTGGTTGCGCTCTTGTTTAACCCGGTGCTGCATCCATTGACCAACAGTGCTCCCGTTGCACTTGCGCCTGCGGTAATGATAAATTTCCGTCTTGAGAAGTGAGTCATTTCGTCCCCAACCAATTTAGTAAGAGTGGATTTAGAACACGAGTGGCAACAGCCTATGCTGAATACCAAAACTATCTTCAGAGTTAGCTCAGAGTTAGCTCAGAGAAATTAGCCAAGCTAAAAAACAACCTGACTAACTATAAAATTAGATGAAATTGTAAATAGCTCAAGCAAGGTTTGGAGCAACGCTGACATTACACATCTAATCGAACTTTCCCAACAGGTCGGGCAATGCAGGTGAGAATGCGACCTGCCGCGCGATCGCACTCATCCAACCCATCAGGCTCACTGTCATAGCTAACTTCGCCCGATAGCAGGGTCGCCTTGCAGGTGCCGCACGTCCCCGATCGACAACTGCTAGCGATCGCGACTCTAGCCTGTTCTGCAATCTCTAAAATCAAGTCATCCTGCGTGCAGGCGATCTCCTGATTAGATTGGGCAAAACTCACGGTTGCAGAAGCCGCAACGGCTGGAGGCGGGGCAACTTGAGTCGGGAGTTCGGGGCGAGATAGCACGGCTGTCGCCCCCACCGATCCATTGGTCACTCCGTTCATCGGTTTGGCTCGCGCTGCTTTGGTTGGCAGGTTCATCGCTGTTGGCAGTCTAGATCGGGGTTTTGCCCCAAATTCCTGCACCAAAATTTCTTGCAGAATCGGCTTAAGATCCTCGCAGGGAATGCCTTTCTGAACACAAGTCCCCAGATGAGCATTTTTACCAACCGTGCCGCCTCGGTAGAGATCAACGCCTTCTACCGTCTTGCCATCTTTGCGAACCTTGGTGCCCATTAAGCCAATGTCTGCCACCTGAGGTTGTCCGCACGAGTTGGGGCAACCCGTCCAGTGAATCCGCACGGGGCGAGAACACTGGAGTTCTGTCTCAATTTCGTTGATCAACGCCACGGCGCGATTTTTGGTTTCAATCAGCGCAAAGTTGCAGAACTGAGCGCCTGTGCACGACACCAAAGCCCGAGCCAAATTTTCGGGCTGAATGGAAAACCGTGTTTGCACCAGGGGTTCGCGGGTCAAGGCAGCAACACGAGAATCGGGGACATTGGGAATGATCACATTTTGCTCAACCGTCAAGCGAATTTCGCCACTACCGTAGACATCGGCAATGCGAGCGAGATCAAACATGTCTTGAGCAAACAACCGACCGACCGGAACGTGCAGCCCAACGTAGTTTAAGCCCGGTTGTTTTTGAGCATGAATACCGATGTGATCGCGCTTATCCCACAGAAACTCGTCTTTCGGTGCCGCTGTCTGAAGCACCCCGCCAAACTCCTGTTCGACCTCTTGGCGAAATTTCTCGATGCCCCACTCGTCGATCAGCCACATCAAGCGAGATTTCTGACGATTGGCGCGTAAGCCGTGATTGCGGTAGACGATCAAAATCGCTTCGCACAGCGCCACGACATCGCGGGCGTCAACCCAGGCATTTAGGGGGACAGCCGCCTCGCAGCGTTTGGCAGAGAAGAAGCCACCGACGACAACGTTAAAGCCCAGCGTTCTGTTTTTGTAAGCCGGAATGAAGGCGATATCGTTGATTTCGGCATGAACGGAATTATCTCGACACCCTGCGATCGCAATGTTAAATTTGCGGGGCAGATTCGTAAAACTTGGATTGCCCCGCCCATTGTTCGTAATCATGTCTTGGACTTTGCGAACTAACCCACGAGTGTCAATCAGTTCGTCGGCATCAATGCCTGCCACCGGAGAGCCAGTAATATTGCGAACATTATCCATTCCGGTTTGCATACTCGACAGCCCTGCTTCCTCAAACCGGCGGAAGATGTCTGGCAAATCTTCGATCCGAACGCCTCGCAGTTGGACGTTTTGACGGGTCGTGATGTCGCCGTAGCCGTCTTCTCCATAGCGCTGCAACACTTCCGCCAAGACGCGCATTTGCCCGCTCGTGAGAATGCCGTTGGGCATCCGCATCCGCATCATAAATTTGCCAGGAGTCACCGGGCGGAAGAACACCCCCAACCACTTGAGGCGATGGTCGCGATCGTTGCCATCTACGGCTTCCCAGCCAATGCGCGCAAAATCTTCCAGTTCAGTCTTTACCGCAAGACCGTCTTTCTCGGCTTTCAACTTCTCAAACTTATTGAGCGATACGGCGGCTGAAATCGTGTCTGTCATGGGTCAAGCCTTGTGATAAAAAGTGTTCTCAATCTGAACACGAACTGAAATGCAAGACCGAGGGCAAACCTAAAAAATCTGCCATGCGGTGAGTTGACAATTTTGATGAGTTGATAATCTTGATGACACTCAGGTTATGCAAGATTCAAGGTCTGATCCGTATCACTAACTACAAAGTGTTACGGTTTATTTCGTTTCCGCATAGATTGAATGCGATCAATGCATCAGATTTTCAGACTTACAGCCCCTATGTCCCATGAGGTGCAGGTTTCCCAGCGTTGAGGCTTGCCGCCAATCGGGCATCCTAAAGCAGAATAAACCTGCCGCAATTTCCTCAGGGGGGATAGCTTTAGGAATGGCGTAGGCTTTAAAGAGATTTCAGTAAGTTTGGGGAGAACACTCAATGAAACGTCGCAAATTTTTATCTTGGGCTGGGGTTGGCTGGCTCGGTAGCCGCCCTCCGATCGTTGCCGCTGCGCTAACAAATCTTGTGGCGTGCTCAAGCGGTGGTAGCCCAGCAAAAATATCGACTCGCCCCGATGGCTTTCTTAGCGTGGGCACGATCGAGGAATTAAACAAATCGGGTCAACTGCTCGTCGAGCAATCTGCGATCGGCTCGATCGCGGTCGTTCAAAACCCGACTGATCCTCAAGCCTTGGCAGCAGTGAATCCTACCTGTACCCATCAAGGCTGCCTTGTGCAGTGGAAAAGTGAACGGAAGGCATTCGTCTGTCCGTGTCACAATTCTGCGTTTGCGGCAGATGGAAAGGTGCTAGAAGGACCGGCAACAGAGCCATTGGCAACCTACACCACCAAGCTCGATGGCACATCTGTGCTGGTGAAAGGGAGTTGATCCTATAGACAGATTTTCTCTCGATCTCTCTAAACCACTGTTATAGGCGTAGTTTTTAAACCATGTTTATGTCTACTACTACCGAAACTTCTCGTGCTTTAAGCGATCTTGAATACGATTTGATCACCGTTCTGAAGAACAAATCGGAAGCCGTCAAAGCTTACGATACCTACATCAAAGACGCTCAAGATATGGACTCCCAACCCTGCGTTGAGCTATTTCGCAAGCTGAAACAAGACGAGATCAAAGCGGCTCAAGAAGTACGCACTCACTTGCAAGAAGTCATGCAAAAAGGCAAGATGTAGGTCAAATTTTGGCGATTGAATTTTCTTTAGAAAGCACTCATTTCGAGTGCTTTTTTGTACAATGTTTTGTTATGGTCTTCAAACCCTTCACCTCATACCAAATTAATCTGTCAATGCGACAGATGTGCGATCTCCCCCAACCCCTTCTTAGTCAGGAGAGGAGCCGGAAAGTCCTTTCTGACCAAGGGGGATGCTGTAGGCAGGGGGTCGAGGATCTGTCGCAGTGAACAATCAATTTGGTATCACTCTTCGAGGATCAAACATTTCATGTATGGCGACGCGATTAGCGCAGAGCGCACCTTTGAAGAAGCCATCTGAATCTTTGCGGAGCCAACGCTAATCGCACCCATTAGCCCATGGCAAATTGAGTCTGAATATGGCAGAGTTATCTGAACAGATGCTTCGATTGTTTGACCCATCTCGTTGCTTTTCATCGCCAGAACGCTGTGCTGTCGCGAGATAAATCCCTATACAAAAAGTGATTTACCAAGAAATTTTAGACCAAGCACACCATGCATCTCAGACGGGAGATTGGGCACTCCTGAGCCAATATTTGTGTCAATTATTACTAAGCGAGGAAGCGCCATCCGCCCCTAGTTCCCTCTTTGCCGACTCCCAAACTGCAACGGAACTGCTCAACCTGGCGTTTCAGGTGCTAGAGTTTGGCAACTTTCAAGAGCGTTGGGATATTGCCAAAATTTTCCCCATGTTTGGGATGGCTGCGGGTGGTTCGCAGTTTCCGAGGGCGATCGCATCTCTGATCGACCTGCTTGAAGACGAAGACTCTGATCCAGAAGCCCAATGGTTTGCCATTCGCATCTTAGGCGGGTTTGACCAGCCGGAGGGGATAGCTGCGCTGATCGAGGTGCTAAAAACCTCCGACAACGAGGAGCTAAGTGAGATAACGGTGACCGCGCTTGCCCAGATGGGAAAACCAACGATTCCGATGTTGGCAAGGTTGCTAGACGACGACTCGACTCGTTTACTCGCAGTTCAAACCTTGGGGCGCATCCGCCACTCTGAAACGGTTCCGTTGTTGCTAGGTGTGGTCAATGATGGAGATGCAGAAGTGAGAGCGATCGCAATCGAATCCCTGGGTAGTTTCCATTCGCCGCAGATTGTAGAAGCGCTAGTTTACGCGCTCAACGATCAGGCGACTCCGGTTCGACGAGCGGCGGTCTCTGCGTTAGGATTTTGCACACCTGATGATGTTCAAGGCTTAGATGTCGTAGCTCATCTGCATCCACGCTTGCGCGATTTTAATATAGAGGTGTGTTGTCAGAGTGCGATCGCGCTGGGTCGAATCGGCACACTCGCAGCAATCGAAGCACTATCCGATGTCTTGCGATCGCCTCACACTCCAGAGCGCTTATCGATTGAGATCACTCGTGCGCTGGTTTGGAGTGATCAACCCGACGCCTTGAGGCAAATTCACCAGGCATTGACGGAGTTGGCGCTGCCGGATGGGGTTCGGCTCGAAATGGTGACCGCGTTGGGACGCATTGACGATAGGGATCTCAAACGTCAAGCCACACACATTTTGCTTGAGATATTAAATCAAGACTCTAAGTTTGCTAAATCTGCGATGGGGCGACAAGCGATCGCGCTGTCCTTGGGTCAACTCGGCGATCAGCGATCGATCGAACCTTTGATTTATCTTCTCGCCGAGCAGGATGTTGGCGTCCGGTTGCATGTTATTTCTGCCCTAAAAACCCTGAATGCAACAACGGCTTATCAAACATTGAAAGACCTTTCTACGACAGAAGATTTGGAATTGAGCGAAGGGATTGCGATCGCGCTTCAAGAATGGCGATAAAGATGGCTTCTCGCGGGCAGGTCTCGTGCCTGACAACGGCCCATCACCCACCATCCTGTATCGGTTCCTACCAAACGGCGGGCTTAGATCCGTTAAAGTCACTGAAAACGTGCTTTCAAATACAACTAAAGTTAAACCCAACCCATGCGATTAGAGCAGGTGCAAGCCTTTCTAGCCGTTGCAGACACCGGCAGCTTTCAGCAAGCGGCTCGGACGTGCAACGTCACTCAATCCACCATCAGTCGGCAAGTTCAAGGATTAGAAACCGAATTGGGTTTACCGCTCTTGCACCGCACCGCTCAGGCAAAGTTGACCGTTGCAGGGGAACAATTTCTGCCCCGCGCCCGCCGCATCTGGCAAGAATGGCAACAAGCTAGCCGCGACCTCGAAGAACTCCGCTTGGGTAAGCAGCCCGAATTGTGTATCGCTGCGATCCATTCAGTGTGTGCATTTCATTTACCGCCCATTCTCCAACGATTTTGTCAAGAACATCCTGAAGTGCAACTGCGCGTCACGTCTTTGGGCAGCGATCGCGCCCTCAAAGTCCTCAAAGATGGCTTGGTCGATGTGGCGATCGTCATGAACAATCGCTTTCTCACCACAAGTCCAGATCTGGTGGTCGATCAGCTTTACGACGAACCCGTTCGCGTGTTGCTGTCTGCCGATCATCCGCTGACTCAGTTTGCTCAGGTGCCATGGTCAGAACTGATCAAGTATCCGCAAGTCGTGTTCAAAGATGGCTACGGAATGCAACGCCTAGTCCAAGAACAATTTCAGCGGCAGGGCGCAGACCTCAAAGCTGTGCTTGAACTGAATACTCTCGATGCCTTTCGTGGTGTGGTTAGGCAGGGAGAACTGATTGCGCTGCTCCCTCAAGGGGCCATTCAAGATGTTCAGCATGATCCCACCTTGGCAATGCGCCCGACCGCCAATCCGTCGCTGATCCGGCAGGTTGTTCTCGTTACCACTCACGATCGCCTCCTCATTCCTCCCATTCGCCGCTTTAGAGCGCTCGTGCAAGACGTGATGGCAGCCCAAGGATTTTTATCAGAAAACTATCAAACCTTGTCATCAACAGCCCTTGCAGAACTTTAGAGCAGGGTCTGATCCGGTATACTGACGAATTCCTATCGCTATATTTCGCAGCGCGATCGCGGGGCAAACTGGGGACGAATTATGAGTCAGGCATTTAGAGAATTACTCAAAAAGGTGGGGAGCGGCTCTCACACCAGCGAAGACTTGACCCGCGCCGAATCTGCCGCCGCGACCCGCATGATGCTCCTGCAAGAAGCGACTCCCGCTCAGATCGGCGCGTTCATGATTGCTCACCGAATCAAGCGCCCCACCGGAGCAGAATTAGCAGGAATGCTCGATGCTTACGAAGAATTAGGACCCAGGCTTCAGTCCATTGAGTCAGCCTATCCGGTAACGGTGATGTGCCTTCCCTACGACGGACGATCGCGCACCGCACCGACCAGCCCCCTAACTGCTCTCGTTTTAGCAGCAGCAGGCGTTTCGGTCGTGCAGCATGGTGGCGATCGCATGCCAACCAAAGAAGGCGTACCGCTGATCGATCTCTGGCAAGGGTTGGGCGTTCATTGGGAACGGCTGACGTTAGAGCAAGTTCACCTCGTGCTAGAAACGGCTCAGTTAGGGTTTGTCTATCTGCCTCATCATTTTCCGTTGGCTCAAGGTTTAGTCTC
This sequence comes from Myxacorys almedinensis A, assembly GCF_010091945.1. Lineage (GTDB taxonomy): Bacteria > Cyanobacteriota > Cyanobacteriia > Leptolyngbyales > Leptolyngbyaceae > Myxacorys > Myxacorys almedinensis. Next base: position 46,037 of record NZ_WVIE01000027.1, on the reverse strand, counting down.
CTACCGAGAAGAAATCGGCAAGCGCCCCCCGTTTTCTACCTTGGAACTGATGTGGTCGCCCTACGCTGGCGAGGCTCAGTTGATTTGCGGGTTTGTGCATCCCCCCACCGAAAAGATGTTTCAAGATGCCTTTGCGATGCGAGGAACCGATCGCTTCACCACGGTGAAAGGCTTGGAAGGCAGTTGCGATTTACCGTGCGATCGCACCGCCATCATCGGCTGCAAAAATCCTCACTCCGAGTTTGAGCGACTGCACTTAGTCCCCCGCGATTATGGTTTCGCCGCCAAAGAACTGCCGCTTATTCCTACTCCAGACTTGATCCAAGACATGACTGCCGCGCTCCAAGGCAAATCCTCAGAACTCATGCAAGCCACCCTTTGGAACAGTGGATTTTATCTCTGGCGATGTGGTGTCTGCTCTGATTTAGAAACCGGATTTTCCACCGCAAAAGAGCTTCTGAGCCGAGGTAGCGTCGCTCAAAAGCTCAAACAAGTCATTGAAATGGTAGAAACGATGAGTGCGATCGCGAGTCGTTAAAACCTGATCATGAGGCATTTTGAAGCGTACTAGGTTCAGGGATAGATTCACTTTCCGTTTGCCAAGCTTCCAAGTACATTGCAATGACTTCCTCGCCGTTACAAATTGCTTCCTCGCGAGTTATGCCATGAGTGCAAGGCATGAGCACGCAATCGACAAACTCTAGCATCGTAACCAGGAAAAGCCGATCGTCGTCAGACCATTGAATCATCATGCTGTATCGGCTCATAACTCTTTGTCCTCCCTTAGCTCTTTCAGTGTATGAGTGACTTCGCTACTTGTTTTTCTAAAGAAAGAGATACATCATCGCTATTCCTATCTGTCTAGGACTACCTGAGTGTTAAACCATTCTGCTCTGAGGGCAAGCTACTAAGTAGTTGAACAATGAAGCTAACTCATGTCTCTCTCAAAACACAGTGCTCAACTTGCAGAGACAAACACCGAATTTCTTCTCTCGATCCATGCATCTCAGAAAAATCGTGCAAAGACGATTCCTGGGTATTGGTGGGATATAAATCGGCAGTGCTGGGTTTATCCGAAGACTGCAAGTAATTACCATAAACTCATCAATGAATTTGGTAATGATTTGTTTGGCGATTTGACAATTGCCTGTCCTGACAAGCCTGTGCAGGATAAGTTGCAGTTTCCTTCATTGAGTTTGTTCACGTTTGAGACCGTCAATGTCAATGAGCGAGGAAGAGTAATTAAACGTTGTCAATCCCAAGCGCAGTTTTTCGAGGAGAAACTTAACGATGAAGTTGTCCTGGAAATGGTGTTGATTCCAGGTGGAAAATTTTTAATGGGATCGCCTGAATCGGAAGACAAGAGGATAGATATTGAGAGACAGCACTGGGTTACAGTAAATTCATTCTGGATGAGCAAGTATCCAATTACCGTAACTCAGTGGGAAGCATTTTTTGGATATCCAAAAGGCAGTCTCAACATCAAGTGGAACTGTTATGGAGACCATTGCGGTGACTATCCCATGAGATGGGTTTCATGGTTTCAAGCGGTTAGTTTCTATAAGCAACTATCACAGAAAACCAATCGTCCATACCGTTTGCCTACTGAAGCAGAGTGGGAGTATGCTTGTCGGGCTGGAACCAGAACTCCTTTTCATTTTGGTGAAGCCATTACAACTAATCTGGCAACTTATGACGGTCGCTCCAGATATAGGCACTCAGAATTGGGAATATACCATACCGAACCATCTTGTGTGGGTCGTAAACCTGCTAACGCATTTGGATTACACGATATGCACGGTAATGTCTGGGAATGGTGTGCTGACTATTTTGACGCAAAACTCAACAAAGATTTTCCAGTAGAGATTGTTGATTTTGATGAGGAAGTTTACAGCATTCGTCCAATACGAGGTGGTTCATGGTACAGTTCCTCTCGCTTTTGCCGCTCTGCCTATCGTGATTTTGCGCCTCCGGATGATGGAGATGACAAGATTGGTTTTCGAGTTGTCTGCTGAAACTACAACGTTGCCTGCCGCCGCTCAACACGAACGTTTGCTTGCGATCGCGCCTTACCAAAGCCTGCGATCGCATTGATGAGGTAAACTATTTTGCTTTCGTATTTTCGGTTGAGACTTAAGTTTCAGATATTGCTAACGGCGAGGTATTTTAATGAGCCAAGTTAATTACGATGCGATGTCTGATGGCGAGTTGAAGCAGTACTTTCTGCAAAATCGCCAGGATCAAGCTGCTCTTCAAGCTTACCTGGATAGGCTTAACCAAAGACCACGGACGATTATTGTAAGTCCAGGCGATCTAGATTTCAATGAAAAGATTCAAGCCGCAATTCGCGAAAAGCTGTAAACATCGGAGCGGTCAGAATAGAAGTCTTACGCCTCTTGTTGAAACAAACGCTTACGAATTGGCTGCCCAAAGCAGTGAAAAATTATCGTATTGCCTGAACATTGCATCCGCGCTCACAAGCGTTATGCCTTCCAACTGAGCCTGTGCGATCAACATTCTGTCAAACGGATCTCGGTGATGCAACGGCAATGCAGCCGCTCGTAGAGCATGGGTTGCTGTAATTTCTAGCGATCGCGCTCCCAGTCGCACCATGCGGCTAGAAATATAGCTGTCTATAGGTTCTGGTAAGGGCAATTTTCCGATCGCAACTTTGATGCCCATTTCCCAAACGCTAGCAACTGAAAACCAAACTTCGTTAGTTTCATCAGATAGGTGTGCGATCGCTTCTTCACTCAAGCGCTCTGGTTGAGTAAACCACCACAACCAACAATGTGTATCCATCAAGAGCTTCACTCTTCGTTGCCCTCGAATGCTGCCAAAATCTCTTCTGGCAAAGGAGCGTTAAAGTCTTCTGGCACGGTGAAACGCCCTCGATCTAGCCCTAAACTAGCCTTTCGATTGAATGAGGTCTGAAATGGAACCAGTTTTGCCACAGGAACACCTTGATTTGAAATAATGATTTCTTCTCCCAGTTCCACACGCGACAACAGATGTGAAAGATTCGTTTCAGCCTCATGAATATTGACAGTTTCCATTAATCTTTAGAGCCAAAGTTATGAACTAAGCTCAATATAGTGGAATGGCAGGAGGAGGGCAAATTTAGTAGCGATCGCACCTAACAAAACTTCTAGCATCTCCTACAAAGTTACGCTCTATTAGTAGAATGAAAACTTTCTCCACGAAGTAACACACATGGTTTCAGGGTTTTCTCATCAGCAACCTGCTATTCAAGATTCAGGCAGCGATTCGCGAAAAGCTGCAAGCAGTAGAGCGGTCAGAATAGAAGTCTTGCGCCTCTTTTCGAGCATATCTGTCACCGCTCATCTTTATCGTTGGGTTGCGATCTTTTGCGATCGCTTTACCAATCTCCTAGCGTTTCCTACAGAGTTGCGCTCTGCGCTAATTGCCCCACACTCAGATCTTCTAGACCACAGGCACAATCATGCCTTCTCGCGCCAAAATGCTGTTGGAATATGCCGTCTGAACCTCTGCCTCGACTGCATCCAAGAAATCATCGTCATGGTTTGGGTCATGGTGAAACATGATGACCTTTTTCACGCCTGCCGCTTCCACCACTTTTAGCGCGTGCTGCCAAGTCGAGTGTCCCCACCCTTCTTTAGACGCTTTCGGATCGTAATACTCATCGTCGGTATAGCAAGCGTCGTAAATCAACACGTCTGCATTGCGAGATAGATGCACCACATCTTCATCAATGCGATCGGGGTAGTGCTCGGTATCTGTTGCATACACCACGGTCTTTCCTTGCCACGTCACTCGGTAGCCCAAAGCAGTGTTGGGATGATTGAGCGGTCCAGTTTCGATCGAAATATCGCCCAACTGCACGGTATCCCCAGGCATCAAATCTGTAAACTTCATGTCCGACTGCATCACCTGCATTGGCACAGGAAAATTAGGATGATGCATCTGATCGCTGAGCCGCTGCTTCATGCCTGCCCCCGTTGGCGCAATGCCACCATAGATATGAAAGCGATTGCCAGGAATAAACGCAGGCACGAAAAACGGAAAGCCTTGAATGTGATCCCAATGAGAATGGGAAAAAAACATGTATGCCTCAACGGGCATCTGTTTGAGGAGATGCTTACCCAAAACTCGCAATCCGGTTCCTGCGTCAAAAATCAAGCGCTTCCCACCCAAGCGCATCTCAACACAGGAGGTATTACCGCCATAGCGTACCGTGTCGCTACCGGGGACAGCGATACTCCCTCGGACGCCCCAAAATTGAATCAAAAAGTCTGAAGTTTGGGTCATATCTAACTCTGCGCTGATTTCAGACGCTAGCTGAATGGATTTAAGAAGATGGCATCAACTGGGGATGTCTAATCCCTAGATAGAGTGACAGTGTGCCAAACGTCTTACGCGGCAAGCGTTTGCTGATAAGACGCGGCGTCATCATCTTTTAGGCTACCCATTTCGTTTTCATGGATACCAGCGTAACCGCATTTATCTTTATGTAATATAAAACCGAAAAAGGCTCAGGAATAATCCCAAGCCTTCTCATGTGAGGGGTTTGATCGCGAGTTCGATAAAGCCCCTTAAACCGCGTCTGAAAGGTTTTCACTGAAAAAGGGAAGACGGACTCTTGCTCCTTTCTAAAAGAGAGAGTTGGGGCAACCCTAGACTTTATATGGAATATGGACTACTTTGATTGACTATCGACTTTGCATTCTTTAGTGGACGGCTTTAATGCACTGCTCTACTAAAGGCATAACCTTATCAACATCTTGCCACCCTAGAATTTCAGTCACTTTTTTCTCAAGGTTCTTATAACTTCTAAAGAATTCAGCGATTTCATCTAAGCGATGGGTTGCAACATCATTGAGCGATTTGATGTTGATGTAGCGAGGATCTTTGTCAGGTACACACAGAATTTTTTCATCGCGATCGCCCCCATCGATCATTTCCAGCATGCCGATCGGACGCGCCGCAATTACACACCCCGGAAACGTTGGCTGATCCATCATCACCATGCCGTCTAGCGGGTCGCCATCGTCGGCTAGAGTATTCGGCACAAAGCCATAGTCGTAGGGATATTGCACCGATGAAAACAAAACGCGATCGAGGGCAAAGGCATTCAGGTCTTTGTCAAATTCGTACTTATTCTTACTCCCGGCGGGAATCTCAATCAAGACATTGATCAAGTTGGGTTTGGGCTGAGCGGGAATGCGAGATAAATCCACTGCGGTTCTCCAAGCGAAAATTTTTTGTTCTGGTAAAGCATTGTAGGGGAAGAGGGTCGCTGTGACCTACTCCTAGGCTGCTGCTGGCATATCGCATCATCAAAAAACCCTTGCTTCTGACTAAAGAAACAAGGGGAGATTTTAGGAGAGAGTAGTCTAGATAGAGTTAGGACTTACGCATTGGGCAGCTTATGGCTGGAATAAGCGTCGGATACGGCGAAAGCAGGAACGCGATCGCTAAAATCAATTTGCTTGCCGGTGATGGACGTAGACAAGGTTTCAAAAGACTGAGAGCGCCAGTTGCGTTCGTGAATGGGCTTGGATTGCTCGCCCAGGAAGTAGGTAAGGGAACCAATGAGGGCAACAGCAACCCAACCAGTGACAAATAAAGCAGTAAGAATAACGAGCATGGGAGCCTCCTGTAAATTAATGTTTCTTTATGTAAATTAATGTAACAGATTCTTAGCCAAAAAAGCAAAGAGTTCGTCGGTGGTGATAACCGTCTCTCGATCTGCTTTCATACCCAATTGATTTTTCACGGCGACAGAGCCTCGACCCCCCTGCCTACGGCATCCCCCCTGGGTCAGGAGGGACTTTCCGGCTCCTCTCCTGACTCAGGAGGGGTTGGGGGAGGTCACATCTGTAGCATTTACAGATTAATTTGGTATTATTTCTGCATTCGTTAGCGCTCCCCTGTCCCACACCCAACAAAACTCGCCAAAGCAGATTAAGAGGTGCTATTCGTTCAGAGCAGCCGCATTAGACCATGGGCAGCAGAATCTCAAAAGCAGTGCCCATTCTAGACAGTGGATCGCTCGGATCAATGCAAGAGTAAACTTTAAACCTGCCGCCATGGCGTGCTGTAATAATTCGGTAGCTCATTGCCAAACTCGTTTCTTTGACAAGCGATCGCTCCGTTGAAAAGGCTTGCATCAGTTGTCGCTGAACTTCTGCCGACATGGCTGTGCCATTATCAGCTATTTGAATTGAAACCCAGCGATCGCCAGTGTGATCCAAGGAACGAACATCGGTTGAGATGACGATTTTAGGCAGGTAAATTACTTTGGCACGATGTTGAGGGAGAGTAGCGTTAAGTTGGCTGTTGGCTGCCTCGTTAAGCAGACCATCGATCGCCCGGTTCAAAATATTCATGAAGACTTGATTTAGCTGCCCGCCAAAGCACGAGATCGGGGGCAAATGACCGTAATTTTTGGTCACTTGTATTTCGCTAGTCAAGCGGCTTTTGAGCAAAAGCAAAACAGAATCTAGGCACTCATGCAAATCGGTCGGTCGAGGAAAGACTTCATCAATGTGACAAAAATTTTGCAAACTGTTTGCCAATTTAGATAAGCGATCAGCCCCACTTTTGATGCTGTCTAACGTTTTTGGCAAATCTTCGCGGATATAATCTACCTCGATCGCATCTCGCAATTCTGCAATTTCAGGCGATGGGTTGCCCTGCCGTTCGTAGGCGTCGAGCAGGTCTAAAAGGTCGTGATTGTAGGCAGCAACGTGAGACAGATTGCCCCAAATAAAGCTAACCGGGTCGAGAACCTCGTGAGAGATTCCATCCACCAAGCGTCCTAGACTTGCCATTTTTTCGCTTTGCAGCATTTGAACTTGCAAGCGCTCGATTCTGACTTGAGTTTCAATACCGCGCAGTTGCCAAGCGGCGACGCTGAGTTCGTGAGCGTCTAGGAGCCGATAGGTATTGGGAGAAAATTGAACGACGATCGGCTCGTTAAAACGCTCGATGGGGCGGCGCATCACTTGTTGGGCTGCTCCTAAAATCGATGTGTCTGCCATCAAAACCAGTGGGCTAAGGCGGGCATAGCTATGCAGCACTTGCAGCGATTTTTGCAGAAATAGCTCCGCGCCATGAGGACGCAACAAATGTTCTAAGAAGCATTGCCGAGAAATCATGCCGACCAATGTTTCCTGATCAAATAAAATCACGCCTGGTAAAAGTGGGTATCGCTCGAAGCTCTGAGCAAGTTCGCTACCCAAAATTTCCCAATCTGCCTGAAATTCGTACAAAGACAAATCTTGGAGCGTTGAGCGCAGATGCAGGGCTTGTGTGCTGCCTTCTGTGAACGTGAGAGAGGTTAGGGGAGAGCGAATTTGGTGATCGGCATTGGTGGTAAACACAATGGCATAGTCGGCAAACGTCTAGCTTATACATTGCCCAAATTTGAGGTGGTTTGCTCTACAGGTAGGTTTGTTGGATGGAGGCATCAAGGGAAAGATAGGCTTGCGGAAAGATGGGGCAGACGGTTGAAGTAGGCTCTGGCGGCTAGAGACACGCCTAGGCGATCCATCGTCAGTGATAATGGTTGAACTCTTCGTTGTTTATTTTCTGTTACATCTACTCATTCTTCATTGTTAACGCTATGCAATTGTTATCATTTTTGCTGCGATCGTCGCGAAAGCAAGTTGCGATCGCAATTTTTACTGGGTTTCTCAGTGGCATCAGTAGCGCGGGGCTGATTGCGTTGATCAGTCGAGCGATCGGCGCAAAAGAGGCAGAAATGGGAACAGTTGCAGGCGCATTCATCGGGTTGGCTGCAATTTCTCTAGTCACAAGCGTTATTTCTCAGGTGATTCTGATTCGCCTGGCGCAAGATGCCGTGTTTCATTTGAGAATGCGGCTCGGTCGGCAAATTCTTGCCTCAGAGCTAAATCATTTAGAACGATTGGGCAGCGCTCCGGTGATGGCAACCTTGACCGAAGATGTACAGGCAGTGGCAACGGCGGTTTCTTCGTTTCCTTTTTTGTGCATCGATCTCGCTACGATCGTCGGCTGTTTTGCGTATATTGGCTGGCTATCGTGGATTGTGTTTTTGATGGTGATGGGCTTGTTTATTGCGTCGTTTGTCGCCTGTCAATGGATTCTCAACCAGGGTAGAAAACGGTTAGCCTATGCCCGTGATGACCAAGATATATTGTTCAAGCATTTTCGAGCGATCACCGATGGCATCAAAGAGCTAAAACTGCACTACCCGCGCCGTCAGATGTTTCTATCAGATGATCTGGAAGTGACCTCTGCTTCTTTTCGCCGCCATAATGTCGATGCTTTGGTGCTGTTTGCCGCCGCCGCCAGTTTTGGAAAACTAATTTTCTTTTTTGCGATCGGGTTTGTGCTGTTTGCTTTGCCCAACATTCTCTCTGTGCCACTGCAAACCTTGTCCGGCTATGTTCTAACCTTCACCTACCTGATTTTGCCCCTCGATAAAATTGTGCTGAAACTACCGGTTTTGGGTCAGGCGAGTGTTTCGCTAGACAAAATTAATGCGTTGGGGTTATCGCTTAAAAGCCGCTCTGAAGCGATCGCGGTTCCAGCACCCACCCATCCAGACTGGAGCAGTTTAGAACTGCGCCATGTGACGCACACTTACTACCAAACAGAGGATAGCAATTTTGTTTTAGGACCGATTGATCTCACCCTTCGCCCTGGCGAGATTGTGTTTGTTGTGGGCGGCAATGGCAGTGGCAAATCGACCTTAGCAAAGTTACTGACTGGGCTTTATGTGCCTGAATCGGGGGCGATCGTATTTGATGGGCACCCGATCTCAGAGCGCGATCGCGAATGGTATCGACAACATTTTTCGGCGGTGTTTGCCGATTTTTACTTGTTCGATCGGCTGCTGGGCATTGACGCGCCTAATTTAGATGCTCAAGCTCATAGCTATTTGAAACAGTTGCACCTCGATCATAAAGTCCAAATTGTGGAGGGGCATCTCTCGACAACCAAGCTTTCTCAGGGTCAGCGCAAACGGTTGACACTGCTCACGGCATACCTCGAAGATCGTCCGATTTATCTGTTTGATGAATGGGCATCGGATCAAGATCCGGTGTTTCGTGAATTGTTTTATCAAGAATTTTTGCCGAAGCTCAAGCATCAAGGAAAGACCATTTTGGTGATTAGCCACGATGATCATTATTTTCAGAGCGCCGATCGGATCATCAAGCTTGACTATGGACAGATTGAGTACGATCGCAGGCTCAATGCGTAAGCTGTAACCCAGGCAGAACGGCTCTTTCAGAATTGATGGAAATCGATTGAACCAATCTAGAAAAGCCAGTGTCTAACGTTGCGATGCTAAGGCATTAGAGTTCATTACTTCTCAAAGGAAACCTCACACCCATGATCAAGAAATTTGCGTTTCTTCTACCCGGCGTTGCTGCCTTTGTTTTAGCGGGTGCGCCTATGCTGTCAGTTCAGGCTCAAGCTCCGTCAGGCGGCACACCGCGAACAGAGCGACGCATGGGCAACAAGCTAAATCTGAGTGACACTCAAAAAGCTCAAATGAAGCAAATTCGTGAGTCTGCAAAAAGCCAGATGCGTGCCGTCCTCACGGCAGATCAGCAGGCAAGGCTTGATGCGGCTGGTCAGCAAAAAGGCAAGCGTGGTGAAGTGATGCAGTCGTTGAATTTGAGCGACGACCAAAAAGCCAGAATTCGGTCAATCATGCAGACCTCTCGCCAGCAGATGGATGCCTTGCTAACGGCAGAACAGCGTGCCCTCCGTGACCAAATGAAAAATAACCGTCGCGGCGGTCAGCGTCAAAGCTATTGGGGTAGCCAGCGCCGCGTTTAATGGGCTAGAGCAGATGGGCTTTAGTCATTTGTAATCGATTTGGGATCATGCAAGACACCTCACGCGGGGTGTCTTTTTTTGTGAACCAAGATTTGCAGAAGATTTGCAGAAATTGAGCGAATCAATAGTTTGAATCAGGGATTTGTCAAAAGTTTCACGATTATTAACAAAGGGAAGAAAGTCTGCGATCGCACGATGCACCGATCAGGGTTGCCCCCACTGTCTGAGTGCCTATTCTCATTCACAGGGCAAGGTGCGATCCGCCTCCAGAAACTCAGAAGCACCCGCCTCCTTAACCTTAGATGGGCATAGTTGCCCTATCCCTTTTTCCTCACCAAAAGACTGCTCTATCAACTGTTTTACTATTTGTTTTTTGTTCCGCTTTTTATATAAAACGGGCCATAAACTTTGGAATTATAGAAAAATAAGCTTTGAAGAAGATTCAGAAGTATTCTGTATCACCAGGCATTTATTTGGCTCTTACAGTTCTTTCTCACACCCTTAAGTGTTGTTTCGAGTGCTTTTAATCCTGCTCACCATCGTTAATAATGCTTTCCAGAGGCAAGACACAGTTCTGCATTTCGCTGGTTCTCAAGTTCGCCGTCAGAAGCAAACGGTTCTCAGCAAAAGCGATGTCTGCTCGTTCTGCCTTCACCCCGTTCGCAAAGAGACTACAGGAGAGTACGATGAAACTCGCAGTATATGGAAAAGGTGGAATTGGCAAGTCCACAACAAGCTGTAACATCTCAGTGGCGTTGGCAAGGCGGGGTAAGAAAGTTTTGCAAATTGGCTGCGACCCGAAGCACGACAGCACCTTCACCCTGACCGGATTTTTGATTCCCACCATTATCGACACCCTTCAAGAAAAGGACTATCACTATGAAGATGTCTGGTCTGAAGATGTGATTTACAAAGGCTATGGCGGCGTAGATTGCGTCGAAGCAGGCGGGCCTCCGGCGGGCGCAGGGTGTGGCGGCTATGTGGTGGGCGAAACCGTCAAGCTATTGAAAGAACTCAATGCCTTCGACGAATATGATGTGATTTTGTTTGACGTCTTGGGCGACGTGGTGTGCGGTGGCTTTGCGGCTCCGTTAAACTATGCCGACTATTGCCTGATCGTCACCGACAACGGCTTTGATGCCCTGTTTGCTGCCAATCGGATTGCGGCTTCGGTGCGCGAGAAAGCACGGACTCACCCCCTGCGGCTGGCAGGGTTGATCGGCAACCGCACCGCAAAGCGGGATCTGATCGACAAATACATCGATACTGTACCAATGCCGGTGCTAGAAGTCTTGCCGCTGATCGAAGATATCCGGGTTTCTCGCGTCAAAGGTAAGACTTTGTTTGAGATGGCAGAAAACGATCCGTCGCTGAATTATGTCTGTGACTACTACCTCAACATTGCCGACCAGATTTTGGCAAATCCGGAAGGAGTCGTCCCGAACGATACGCCCGATCGCGACTTGTTTGCTCTGCTGTCTGATTTCTATCTCAACCCCAAAGAGCTACCCAAAACGGAAGAAAGTGAGCTTGATTTAATGATGGTTTAAGGAGAGGTAAAAGGTTTGGGAAAGCGCCAAAACAGAAGATACTAGTTTTGTTTTGCCTTTCCTCCGGTTCCTCCCCCATGAATATTGACCAGCTTCGCCAATCTCTCAAGGATAAGTGGCTGACTTACTACCAAGAAAATCGTCGGTGGCTGATCCGCATTGCGATTTGGGTCAACTGCGACGGGCAGCGTAGACCGTCTTCGAGTTTTATTCTCGGTACGCTTTCTGTCTTAGAGCCGCGTCTTACCGAGTTGCTGCCGTTGGTCGTTGACCTTAGCAATAATCCAGACCGCATTGTGATTGCGTTAGGGCTAAATTTCAATCCGGATGAGATGTTAGAGCGTGCTTCAGGGGTACGAGCCGAGTTAGACGATCGCCGCGTCTTTCTGCCGCCTGCCAAACCTTCGATTTCCGAGCAATTGCCGCGCCGTCGTCCTGCTCACCAAGATGAATCTTGTGAAGGAACGGGACGCTCTTCTAGAACGCAATAATTCTTACCCACCGTACAGACACGATCTATCGCATCTCTAGCTGCATAACAAACCCCAATTAATTCAAAGGACTCTTGATTCATGACCCTCGCCGATACTCAACCTTCTGCTCTAAATTTTGAGTGCGAAACGGGCAATTACCATACCTTCTGCCCGATTAGCTGCGTCGCGTGGCTTTACCAAAAAATTGAAGACAGTTTTTTCTTGGTGATCGGAACCAAAACGTGCGGTTACTTTCTGCAAAACGCGATGGGCGTGATGATTTTTGCAGAACCCCGTTATGCCATGGCAGAACTTGAAGAAGGAGATATTTCTGCCCAACTCAATGATTATGGCGAACTGAAGCGATTGTGCGAGCAGATCAAGCGCGATCGCAACCCCAGCGTCATCGTGTGGATCGGCACCTGCACCACCGAGATCATCAAAATGGACTTGGAAGGTCTCGCGCCCAACCTTGAAGCTGAGCTTGGCATTCCGATCGTGGTGGCTCGTGCTAACGGTCTCGACTACGCCTTTACCCAGGGAGAAGACACCGTTTTAGCTGCCATGGCGCAGCGCTGCCCGACGAAGACGCCTGTCGCAGAAGCCGAAAAAGAGGAAAGAAACTCAATTTCTAAGCTGCTCAACTTTGGACGCAAGAAAGAAGACGTGCTTGCAGAGCAATCGGAATACAAAGATCATCCGCCCCTTGTGCTGTTTGGTTCGCTGCCCGATCCCGTCGTTACTCAACTGACGCTCGAACTTAAAAAGCTGGGGATTAAAGTTTCGGGTTGGCTACCGTCTAAACGCTACACCGAGCTTCCGGTGATCGAAGAGGGCTACTACGTTTCGGGCATGAATCCGTTTCTCTCTCGCACAGCAACCACCTTGATGCGCCGCCGCAAAACCAAGCTGATCGGTGCGCCGTTTCCGATCGGCCCGGATGGAACCCGCGCCTGGCTCGAAAAAATTTGCTCCGTGTTCAATATTGAGCCGACGGGAGTCGCAGAACGAGAAGCCAAGATTTGGGAAAGCCTGGAAGATTATCTCCAAATTATTCGGGGCAAGTCGGTTTTCTTCATGGGCGATAACCTGCTAGAAATTTCTCTGGCGCGGTTCCTGATTCGCTGCGGTATGACCTGCCCCGAAATCGGCATTCCCTACATGGACAAGCGCTATCAAGGGGCTGAACTCGCTTTTCTAGAAAAAACCTGTGAAGAAATGGGCGTTCCACTACCCACGATCGTAGAGAAGCCCGACAACTATAACCAACTCCAGCGCATTCACGAAATCAAACCAGATTTGGTGATTACGGGCATGGCTCATGCGAACCCCCTGGAAGCACGAGGCATCACTACGAAGTGGTCAGTAGAGTTTACCTTTGCTCAGATGCATGGGTTTGGCAATGCCCGCGACATTCTAGAGCTTGTGACTCGTCCGCTTCGCCGTAACGATGCGCTCAAGGGCTTAGGGTGGGAGAAGCTAGTGCGAGAAGAAGCAAATCATTAAGGATTGGGGCAGATTTGGTTGGAGATGCGATCGCGGCAAAGTAAAGTCTGCGATCGCATCTTTCGGTTTGGGCAAAAATCCTGCACCGGTTTTTCCTGATCGCGCCCCAGGTGGAAGAAGAATAAATTGGTAGATGCACCCTGATGATCGCCCCTGACACTTGTGCCAGGGGTTTTATTTGTTCATAGGTGTATTCAAATTTAGGTTAGGCACTCACGGGAGAACTGCTCGATTGGGCTGAAACGTGCGGTTGGCTCGATTCCTTTGACACGCGCTTGTAGAGCTTGCTCAACTGAGCCGCCACACCATCCCAACTGAAAATCGCCTCGACTCGTTCTCTGCCAGCGTCCCCCAACTGGTCGCGCCATTGAGAATTTGCCAGAATGCGCGCGATCGCATCAGAGAAGGCGGCACTATCTTTTGGGGGGGCTAACAAACCTGTCACTTCTGGAATGACGGTAAACTGCAAGCCACCCACCGCGCTGGCTACGACGGGCGTTCGGCTTGCCATCGCCTCGATCGCCACCAGTCCGAAGGGTTCGTAGTGACTGGGCACAACGCAAACATCTGCCGCCGCATAGTAGAGATGCAGGTTATCTAGCCCCAAGCGCCCCGGAAACGAGGTGATGGTGTGCAATCCGAGGTTGGCAACTATTTTCTCGATGCGATCGCGCTCCCGACCATCACTCTGCCCAGGACGACTGCCCCCGCCAATGATTAATTGAAGGTTGTCTCGTTGCGTCAAGCGTCCCACTGCTCGCACCAGGGTTTCGATGCCTTTACGCGGATCAAAGCGTCCTACATAGAACACGATCTTTGCATCCTGAGCCAGTCCCAACTGCTGGCGCGCCTCTGCGCGAGACACACAGCCAAACCGCCGAATATCTGTACCGCACGGAATAATATCAATATTGCCGTCTGTAGAGACCAGCGATCGCATGTGGTCTTGCTCTTGTGGGCTGGTCGCAATAATCCGCTCTGCCGTTTCTAAACAGGTTTTTTCTGTGGCTAAGCGAGTTTTGGCAATGAGAGGGATCGTCGAGATGGCTTGGTATTTAACTGCGCCTAGCGAATGGTAGGTGTGAATATGTTTCGTTCCCTGAAGTGCTTTGAGCCGCATACCCACCCACGATGAAAGCCAATAGTTGGTGTGAATAACGTCATATTTTGCACCCTCATCGGCTTGAAACTGCTGAAAAGCCTCCACAAATTTGGGGAGATGCTCAAACAACTCGTCTCTGGGGATAAATTTTTCAGATCCGGCAGTGAGACGAATGGTGCGGCAATCGGGAGTGTGTTGTACGATTCTTGCTTGATCCGGTGCTGAACGTCGGGTGAACATGTCCACCTGCCAGCCCTGACGAGACAGTGCCTCACCAACCTGGCGCACATACACATTCTGTCCGCCTGCCTCTTCTTTACCGATTTCGATCGCTGGATCACCGTGAACCGAGATAAGTGCGAGCCGCTTTTTATGACCAGGGAAAAACATAAATCAATTCACCAAAACACAATAAATAGGAGCGAAAAATGGGGACAAATGCACCGCAGAAGCGGTCTTGAAATGGATATATTCTTTTGATCTAAACAATATAGATAAAGGCTATTCCATCCATCGGTCATGGGAAATAAATCTATGTAAAAGGGCGTTATCTCTTTCGGATAAAAGCTCTATCTATCTTCCATAAGACAGATTTTTTCCAGAAAAACCAGGCAAAAAATTAAACGAAAGCGAGCACTTTAGCCGTTTATTTGCAAGGAGCAAAGGGCTGTTTTACCTCTGTAACCTTGACGGCTTGCTTATTTAAGGGCACTATGGATAACCGTTTGTGTCAGAAGTAATGTTTATATCTTCTATCTAAACTGTCCAAACTATTAACCCAGGATATTCTCAATCTATATTTTGAAAAAGCTCCTTATTCGTAGTAGTTTAGAATGCTAACTAACGCGAACAAAAGGCAGATAAAGGCAGGGCAAAAGATGTTTAGAAAAACGGAAGGCGGGCATCAATTTTTTTGTGTCCGCCTTCTCATAAAAAAACGATGATCCACTACTGTATTGAATAAGTGATCTAGCTAATATAAGCGCCTCAGCACATAATCGGATAATTTGATCAGCGCTTGACGAGATTCGGTTGTGGGCAAGTCGGAAAGGTAGTCGGCTGCCACGGCTGCATGGTGCGCTGCCAGTGCTCGCGATCGCGCTATCCCTTGGCTATCGTGCACCAATATCAACGCCTGCTCCAAATCACCCTCTTGAGCAAATTCCCGATCGATTAACGCCGCCAAATATGGCTTTTCTTCGAGGGCATACAGCACCGGAGCCGTCAAGTTGCCACTTTTAAGATCCGATCCGGCAGGCTTGCCCAACCCTTCTGAAGACGCCGTAAAGTCTAAAATGTCATCTACGATCTGAAACGCTAATCCTAAATGGCGACCGTAATTAAATAGCTTTTGCGCCTGAGCGTCTGAAACATCGCTGAGAATGCCTGCGGCTTTGGAACTGTTGGCGATCAGGGATGCTGTTTTGTAGTAGCTTTTCTCAAGATAAGCCTCGATCGTCAGTTCGGTTGTAAATCGATTTAGCCCCTGCTGAATCTCTCCTTCTGCCAAATTCATGATCACTTCTGACAGCAGTTTGACGACTTCTAGATTGTCTAGATTGGCCAGATACCACGAAGATTGGGCAAACAGAAAATCGCCTGCCAAAACCGCGACTCGGTTGCCAAAGCTCGTGTGAACCGTGGGAATGCCGCGCCGCATTTCTGATTCGTCTACTACATCGTCATGCACTAAACTTGCGGTGTGAATCATTTCCGTGATTTCTGCCAGCCGCCGATGCCGTTGGCTGATCTCCTGGTTGGGTGTGGTGGCGCGGGCAACAAGCAACACGATCGCAGGTCGGACTCGTTTTCCCTTGGCTCCAAAAAGATGCTCTGCTGCCGCATACAGCATCGCATGGCGCGCACCGATTAAATTTTTAAGGTTCTCCGTCAATTCACAGAGGTCTGCTTCGACGGGAGAAAATAAGGAGGTTGCTGAAGTCATGGACATGCCGACTCAGGGGCTATAGTTAAGATTTTTTAAGGCTTGTGTCTTTATTCTAAGGTACTGGACTGATAGATGAAAGAAAATGATTGAAATTAGTTCGGGTGGAGTTGGATGAATCCCTCAGGTCTGCCGCGATCGCGCTGGCTCTGATAAATATTTAAGGCACTCAACGAAGCGGATAACTCGCTGTCACCCGCTTGTTGATAGTATCTGGTTTCTGGGTCGTTAAATTTGGCAATCGTTGAATCTGGCAGGGTTGAACCTTCGAGCCAACGGGCACAAATCTTAGAGTAGCCCCCTAGCTGCCAATATCGCATTCCATCTCGACCGACAAGGCAGGGTTGGGGAGGGCGATCGGTTGATTGAAATAAACCATCGTCGTCGTGGCGTTTTGCTCAAAGCCAATCCGTTGGTAAAACTCTTGCTGATTGGTTGTCATCAGATACACCCGCTCTACCCGGCACACCTGGGGATGACTTAAAACAGTTTGTACGAGTTTTCGCCCAATCCCTGCGCCCTGGTAGTCTGGGTGAACCACCACATCCCAAATTGTGGCGCGATAGATTCCGTCTGAGGTGGCTCTGGCAAACCCAATCAGGTGATCGTGATTCCAGGCAGAAATGACAGGGCTGCTGTTGGCGATCGCGATTTCTAGATCGTCTGCGGCGCGATCGCGTGCCCAAAACGCAGCAACCTGAAATAATGCTTGCAGTTGCTCTATCTCTAGTTCTGAATTTAATGCTGAGGTGCGATGGGAACCCGTCTGTAATTTTTGTGTAGAATCGCGAAACTGAATATGACTACAATCCATGCTCAACGCATCCTGTTCTAACGATGGTGCAAGGGAATTAGGCAATTACCCATCTCTGGTTTTATCCAACTTTACGCAAAGAATCAGTATCAAAATCCGCACTTTTACCCTCAAGATCGGTCTTGCTAATCTAACCGACGCTGGCGGCAACGGTCTGAAATCGCCAAATTTCGCCTAAAAACCAGCCGCGATCGCAACTCAGGCAAACCAGATCGGCAAGTTTATCGACTTATCCCTACTCTTTGCCCGATCCATCCAATGAAGACGCTCTTTCCGATAGTCACTCCTATGTCCCCCGTTTCTAAAAATTCGCGCGCCCATCGCCCTCTGATGCGGCGCAAGCGCGCTCCGCTCTGGCTGATTGGAATAGTGTTGGCGTGGAGTTTGGCAGTGGGTTTAGGGCTTGCCCGTGCGATCGCAGCCGAACCTGCCCCCCAGATCACCACCGTAGATGCCATTCCGCCGCGCCACCAAGCCGGGCAGCAGCTTTACCTAGAAACCTGCGCCACCTGTCACATCGGCATTCCGCCTGCGGTGCTGCCCACCCAAACCTGGAGAGAATTGCTACGCGATCCGCAGCACTACGGAGCCGAACTTCAGCCCTTGGTCGATCCGCCGCGCTACCTGGTGTGGAACTACTTAAAGTTTGCGTCTCGGCAAGTTGCGCCAGAGGAAAACGTGCCCTATCGGATCGCACAGTCAAAGTATTTCAAAATTTTGCACCCCAACATAGAGTTGCCCCAAAAAGCCACCCTTTCAAGCTGCATCGCTTGTCATCCGGGAACCAACCAGTTTAACTTTAGGAGCCTGTCGCCCCCTTGGAAGAAAGCCCCATAATTGGCAAAGCAGACGCCCCCATTCGGTAATACGTACTTTTTCGCTACTGCTTCGATCCGCTTGGCTTAAGCCAGAATGATAGGATTGATATACCTTAAATGAGTTGTGGGTGACAGACTTCTGCCCCATCGCGGATTCTTGAGATCCCACCCGACCCCAACGTCCTACCCTGATCCAAACGCGCTAACTTCCTCTCATGCTTAAATCTCTGCTGGGCGATCCCAATGCTCGTAAAGTCAAAAAATATCAGCCCTTAGTGGCTGAGGTGAATCTTTTAGAAGAAGAGATTCAAGCCCTTTCCGATGACGAATTGGCGGCAAAAACCGCAGAATTTAAGCAACGGTTGGCAACGGCAAAAAACGAGAACGAAGAAAAGCAGATTCTGGACGACATTTTGCCAGAAGCTTTTGCAGTAGTGCGAGAAGCCGGAATTCGGGTGCTGGGAATGCGGCACTTTGATGTGCAACTGATCGGCGGCATGGTGCTGCACGATGGGCAAATTGCTGAAATGAAGACGGGGGAAGGAAAAACCCTCGTTTCGACGCTGCCTGCTTACCTAAATGCGCTGTTGGGTCGGGGCGTTCATGTGGTGACGGTCAACGATTATCTCGCCCGCCGCGATGCCGAGTGGATGGGGCAAATTCACCGTTTTTTGGGCTTGAGCGTGGGGCTGATTCAGCAAAACATGAGTCCGGTTGAGCGCAAGCGCAACTATGCCTGTGACATTACGTATGCCACCAACAGCGAACTCGGATTTGACTACCTGCGCGATAACATGGCAACGTCCATGGAGGAAGTGGTGCAGCGATCGTTCCAATATTGCGTGATTGACGAAGTTGACTCGGTGCTGGTTGACGAAGCCCGGACGCCGCTGATCATTTCAGGACAGGTGGAGCGCCCGACTGAAAAATATCTGCAAGCTGCCGCGATCGCACGGGCACTCAATAAAGAAGACCATTATGAAGTCGATGAGAAACAGCGCAACATTCTGGTGACAGATGAAGGGTTTATTCGCGCCGAAGAGCTTTTGGGCGTGACGGATCTCTTCGATCCTCAAGATCCGTGGGCGCACTACATTTTCAACGCGCTCAAAGCAAAAGAACTGTTTATCAATGATGTGAACTACATCGTTCGGGGTGATGAGGTGGTGATCGTAGATGAGTTCACAGGGCGCGTCATGCCGGGTCGCCGCTGGAGCGATGGTCTGCACCAAGCGATCGAAGCTAAAGAAAATGTCGATATCCAAAACGAAACCCAAACCCTGGCGACGATCACCTACCAAAACTTCTTCCTGCTTTACCCCAAACTCGCTGGCATGACCGGAACGGCGAAAACCGAAGAAGCAGAATTTGAAAAAATTTACAAGCTCGAAGTGACCATCGTTCCGACCAATCGCAAAACTCAGCGTCGCGATGTGTCTGATGTGGTGTATAAAACCGAGGAAGCCAAGTGGAACGCGATCGCGCTAGAGTGCGCTGAAATGCACCAGATGGGTCGCCCGGTGTTGGTGGGCACCACGAGTGTGGAAAAATCGGAACTGTTGTCTGGGCTGCTGGCTGCCCAAAGCGTGCCGCACAACCTGCTCAATGCCAAACCCGAAAACGTGGAGCGAGAATCTGAGATCGTTGCCCAAGCCGGACGCAAAGGCAAAGTGACGATCGCCACCAACATGGCAGGACGAGGAACCGACATCATTTTGGGCGGGAACTCGGATTACATGGCGCGTCTGAAGATCCGTGAATATTTTATGCCCCGCATCGTACAGCCCGACGATGAAGATGAGTTTTCGGCGGGTCGCGGCTTTGCCGATGCGCGTCCGGGCGGGCAAGGCTTTGCTAGCGACAAGAAACCAAAAACTTGGAAAGTTACGTCAGATATTTATCCGACGCCGCTTTCTAGCGAGACCGAACAAGCGCTGAAAGATGCCGTTTTAGTGGCGGTTCAGCACTATGGAGAGCGCAGCCTCCCCGAACTTGAGGCTGAAGATAAAATTGCCACGGCAGCAGAAAAAGCACCGACCACCGACCCCGCCATTCAAAAATTGCGCGAAGTTTATCGGATGATTCGCCGCGAGTATGACGCCTTCACCGATACGGAACATGCGGAAGTGGTCGATCTGGGCGGACTGCACGTGATCGGCACCGAGCGTCACGAATCGCGCCGGATCGACAACCAACTGCGCGGACGGGCAGGACGCCAAGGCGACCCTGGCTCAACCAAATTTTTCTTGAGTTTGCAAGATAACTTGCTGCGCATCTTTGGCGGCGATCGCGTGGCAGGGCTGATGAATGCTTTCCGCGTTGAAGAAGATATGCCGATCGAGTCGGGCATGTTGACGCGATCGCTCGAAGGGGCGCAAAAGAAAGTCGAAACCTACTACTACGACATTCGCAAGCAGGTATTTGAGTATGACGAAGTGATGAACAATCAGCGGCGTGCCATCTATGCCGAGCGCCGCCGCGTGTTGGAAGGGCTAGACCTCAAAGAACAAGTGGTGAAATATGGCGAACAGACGATGGATGATATTGTGAACGCTTATATCAATCCTGAACTGCCGCCAGAAGAATGGGAACTCGATAAGCTCGTGACCAAGGTTCAAGAGTTTGTCTACCTGCTGAGCGATTTAGAACCAGATCAGATGGCAGACATGACCGTGGGCGAAATCAAAACCTTTCTCCATGAGCAAGCCCGCATTGCTTACGACCTCAAAGAAGCTGAAGTCGATTCGGTGCAGCCTGGTCTGATGCGTCAAGCAGAGCGGTTCTTTATCCTCAACCGCATCGACACCCTCTGGCGCGAGCATCTCCAGTCGATGGATGGGCTGCGTGAGTCTGTTGGTTTACGCGGTTATGGGCAAAAAGATCCGTTGATCGAGTATAAGAGCGAAGGCTATGAGCTATTCCTGGAAATGATGATCAATATTCGGCGGGATGTGGTCTACTCGCTGTTCCAGTTCCAGCCGCAGCCGCAACAGCCGCAGTTAGAGGTAGAAGTGCTTTAGGGCATTTATGGTGCAGGCAAACCCTCTTTTCACCCAGAGAGGAGGGTTTAGCACCGGCGATCGCGGTGAGTCAGGCGTAAGCGACGCGCCTGAACCACGTTCTCAGATCACCATTGCAGCAAGTTAATCGATCTGCATGAAGAGTTCCGCGCTTGGCATACGATACTATCACCGTGTTTTGAGGTTAGCCCCATGGCGCAAGAGCAAAAAGACCAGCAGCACCCCTTGTGGAGCAACGATCGGCAAATTGTAGATACCCTGCTGAGCGGCGAACCGACAGACTATAACCTTGCCGAGTTAGCCCGGCTCAAGATTCGCTACAACGGCTTTCCGGGCGCGCGCGATATTCAAACCGATCTAGACACGCTTCTCAAACAGTGGAAGTTGACCGAAGATGCGCTTTACGAGCGGACTCGGCAGATTCATGAAACCCTACAAGTTTATAAAGGGCGGGGCGCAAAACGAGACGACTGGAGTTAACTTTGGGCGTCGTTCAATTGTGAAAAATGAGTTTCCATAATATTGACCCATGTAAATATGATGTTTCTTAAATTGCTGATTGACCTGAGCAAAAAATAGCATTGTGACGATTAGATCATCAATATTTGTGGCGATGAATGCGATCGCAGCGTCAGCGATCGCCGGTAGCGCACGGATCAAAATTGTTGAGGTAAACCAAGGCATGAGTTAGGGCGGAGTCGGAATTGGCGCATCAAACTGAAATTTAGACGGGATAAACTCTGCCGAAAGCTGAGGTTTGTCGTTGGTTAATGGGTTTTTGGTCAATGTGTCTCTGGTCAACGGGCGCAGCCGAGGTGAAGGAGCCGTGAGAATTTGAGCCATCTGCGACTGCTGCTCTAGCTGGTTGGTTGAAGAAACCAATCCACTCAGTCCGTTAATCAGATTTCTCAAATTATTGCGGAGGGTAGGATCGCCCGTCAATTCATCCAAGTCAGCAGTAATCTTCCGAGTATTTTGAAATGTTTCTCTAGCCGAGTCTAGCGTTTGCTGCAAGAGAAGCACGCTCTCAGGATTGTTTAGCGTTGTTGAAATGTCTCGAAAATTGGCAGACGCCTGAGCCGCATTGGCAGAAAGCACCTCTAGATTTTGCAGGAGTTTGCCCTGTTGAACCTGGTTGACGATCGGCGTTAACCCCGCGATGCTGCTGCGTAACGCGGTACTCGTGGTGTTGAGATTGTCTAGCGTCGATACGATCGTGGCTCGGTTCGCCGAGACTAGCTCGTTTACCTGCCCTGCCGTCAGCGATACTTGATTGGCGGCAGTGCTGATCGATTCGGCGGTGTCAGAGAACGATCGGGCGGTATCTGAAAATGTCCTAATTTCTCCTTTAGCGCTTTGCACTAGACCCGTCACTTCTTTGCTGAGCGTGGCGATCTGGGCGGCGGCGTTGCTGCTGTTTTTCGTTAAGGTCGTAATATTTTCTGTGAGTTGAGGGCTGCTGTAAGCATCCGCAAATTGAATCGTCGCTCGGATCAGTTCATCGGTGCTGATGCCCAATCGCCCTTTGATCCGCGACCCGTCACACAAAATCAGATTCCGGTTGCAGTTGGGGTCGAGGGGGGTGTTGGCGATCGCGCCTTCGGGCAGCAGTTGACGGGGCACAATATCCACCACGGTTTCGCCCAAAAAGCCCGTCTGGTTGACCGTGACTTCGGCATTTTGAGGAATCAGCAAATCGGCAGGCGAAACGTCAATGGCGACTTCTACCCCATTTGCGCCAGGGTTTGTACTGCTCACTCTGCCGACATTGACCCCTCGGTAGCGCACCGCAGACCCAACCTGAACCCCATTGATCACGGCAAAATCAGCCATGATTCTAAAGCTGCGGTTGGCGGGGTTGAGTCCTTTGATCCACAGCACCAAGCCGCCAAACAGCGCCGCCCCTGCAATAAGCAGCAAGCCCACTGATCCTTCTCGCACGGTTCGCGATCGCAACGCCATAGCTTTTACCCAAGCACATGAATAGGTCCTTCTACACTGCCGCTAAAAAATTGTCGGATCAGCGGGTTATCGGTCGTGTCAATTTCGTGGGTTTTGCCTTCCCACTGCACCTTGCCACTGTGGAGAAACAAAACGCGATCCGCCGTCCGCCGGATCGTACTTTCCTGGTGCGTCACCATGACATAGCTCTGACAGCCCCGTTCGCCAATCTGGAGATGCCGCACCAGATCTTCAATCACCGTCGAGGCGATCGGGTCGAGTCCGGCCGTTGGCTCATCGTAGAGTAACACGTCGGGCGTATCGTCCGGATTTGCCGGATTTGCCATAATCGCTCGCGCAAAGCTGACGCGCTTTCGCATGCCGCCAGAGAGTTCTGCTGGCATGCGATCGCCAATGCCCGGCAAGCCCACCATGTCCAAACTACGCTCTACCAAGTCCCGAATGCGCTGCCTAGACAGGCGAGAATGCTGATAGAGCGAAAAGCCAACATTTTCACTGACCGTCAGCGAATCAAAAAGTGCCGCTTGCTGAAATACCATACCGACATGGAGCGAATCAGGTTCGTCCTCAATCAGCCCGACGCGCCGGTTTCCACCAACAAAAATCTCGCCCTCATCGGGAGCCAGCAATCCAGCTATGAGCCTTAGCACGGTAGATTTTCCGGTTCCTGACGGCCCAATAATTGCCAGGGCTTCACCCCGATAAACAGTTAAGTCAGTCTGGTCGAGGACACGATGTCCTCCAAACTGCTTACAGATTCCTTTTAATTCAATCAACGGCTCAGCCATGCCTATGCAGAACGCAGATCATTTAGATCATTTAATGTAATGTCTTTTTGCAGAGATCAACCATACACCCTCTATTTACCAGGGTAGCTGCCTGCCGAGGGATTGGCTTGGTTTGCCTGCCATGAAGACGGGTCAAGCATCGCTCAGGTTGGCGCATGAGGGGCTTCTCTTACAATTTGGACAATCGTAAACAGACTCAGACGATCGCAAACTGCTGCATAATCCGTAATTGGGCTTAGCCCTTCACCAAATTTTACTTTCTAGCAAAATTCCCGGTCGAG
Organism: Myxacorys almedinensis A; assembly: GCF_010091945.1. GTDB lineage: Bacteria > Cyanobacteriota > Cyanobacteriia > Leptolyngbyales > Leptolyngbyaceae > Myxacorys > Myxacorys almedinensis. The sequence continues at coordinate 21,962 of NZ_WVIE01000027.1, read as the reverse complement.
CCAGAGAACCTTTGAAAAGCCTTAGGGAGTCGTAAGATTCGGGAAAGCAACCTGCGGTGGTGCGATCGCATTGTCCTATTAAGATGCACAACTTGGGTTATCCTGCACGTATTCAGCCCTTTACCCACCGCGTCCTCTTCCCTATTATCTCCGTCCCCTTGTCCCCTTGTCCCCCGGTCGATCGCTATGACGACAAATCGTTTTATTAAGCAAGCTGTGCGGGCACTCCGCCACGAGTCTCACTCCTTTACCTCTAGCTGGGTGGGGCAGTGGTTTAAGTGGCTGGCACCGGGGCTGTCGGTCAAGCGCTGGATGCTGATGAGCGCGGGGGGAGTGCTGCTCGTTTCGCTCGGCGCGGCAATCTGGGTCAAGCTGACGCCTGTGTTTTATATCACGCAGTTTGCCAGCGACGTTTTAGAAACGGTTACCCGCGTGGTGCCGAGTTATATCAGTGGTCCGTTAGTGCTGTTGGCGGGCATCTTGCTGATTTTCTGGGGGCAAACTCGCACCTTCGGCTCGATTACCGAAGTGCTGATGCCTGAGCGCAACGAGGAATTGATTGATATGCTGCTCACTCACCGCCGCCTTAACCGTGGCGCAAAGATCGTCGCGATCGGGGGCGGAACTGGGCTATCTACTCTGCTGCGGGGCATGAAAAAAGCGAGTGCGAATATTACCGCGATCGTCACCGTGGCAGATGATGGTGGTTCTTCGGGGCGGCTGCGGCGAGAAATTGGGGTTTTGCCGCCTGGCGATATTCGCAACTGCATCGCGGCGCTAGCAGATGAAGAAAAACTGTTGACCGAGCTATTTCAATATCGCTTCAAAGCGGGAGATGGGTTGGTTGGGCATAGTTTTGGCAATTTATTTTTAACGGTGCTCAGCGAGATCACGGGAGACTTTGAGCAAGCGATCGCGGCGAGTTCTAAGGTGCTGGCGGTGCGTGGTCAGGTGCTTCCGGCGACGCTCAGTGATGTCAAACTGTGGGCAGAACTGGCAGATGGACGCCGCATCGAAGGCGAATCGAACATCACCGAAGCAGGCGGACAAATTGTCCATATTGGCTGCATTCCAGACAACCCTCCGGCGGTGCCCAAAGCGGTGAATGCGATCGCCGATGCAGATTACATTATTGTTGGACCTGGCAGCCTTTACACCAGCGTGATTCCGAATTTGCTCGTGCCCGATATTGCCGATGCGATCGCCGCGCGACGAGTTCCCTGTGTCTATGTTTGTAACATCATGACCCAACCGGGGGAAACCGATGGCTACACCGTTGCTGACCATGTTCGAGCCATCGATCGGGTTTGTGGTCGTCGCCTGTTTGATGCGGTGATCATTCAAAAATATTCCCCCTCTGCCAAAGCGTTGCTGCGCTATGCTCAAGAAAAATCCTACCCGGTTGAGTTTGATGCAGAGGCGGTGATGCAGCTAGGGCGGCGGGTGATTCGTGCCAACATCATGATTGAAGATCCAGAAACGGGATACGTTCGCCATGATTCGCACCGTTTAGCCAAGGTGTTGCTGAAGTGGTTTAGCCGGGCAGGTCATTTATAGAGCCAAGAACCGTCAGCGTTCCTCCGGGTCGGGGGATTGAGCGGATTTAGAGGCTGAGTAGATTTAGAGGCTGAGTGATTTAGCGTGACCAGCAGCAGTGAGCCGATAGATGTTTTGACCCTAGCGGATGCAGACGCAACGCGAGATCTGGGAATTCGCCTTGGGCGATCGCTGCCCGCAGGAACGGTGCTGCTGCTAGAAGGGGACTTGGGGAGCGGCAAAACCACCTTGACCCAAGGCATTGGCGCAGGATTGGGCATCAAAGACTCGATCGAAAGCCCAACCTTTACGCTGATCAACGAATATTTAGATGGGCGGGTTCCGCTCTACCACTTTGATTTGTATCGGTTGGAGCGATCGCAGACGGCGACCCTTCACCCCGATCTCTATTGGGAAGGCATCGAAGTTGAGCCAGGCATCGTTGCGATCGAATGGGCAGAACGCTTGCTCTACAAGCCTGAAGCCTATCTAAAACTTCGGCTTACCTACCAAACGACCGGGCGACAAGCCGAGTTGAGCGCGATCGGGCAATCTGCCCAGCAGATCTTAACCGCGCTCAAATAAGCCTTGGAGTTTGAGTTGTAGAAGGCGCTTTACCCTGGTTAGGGTTTAGAACCTTGAGTCTCTATTGCCCGCTAGCCCTGTCCACCTTGAGGTGAAGGTGTTAGGGTCGGGGATGGCACAGGTGAAGGCATCGTCGGAGATGGGGTTGGGCTGGGCGGCGAGGGCGTTACGCTAGGTGTCGCCTCAGGCGAAGGCGTTGGGCTGGGTGTCGGGCTGGGTGTTGGCAGAACAGGCACACTTTGCCGGGGCAACTGCGGCGGTGCAACTGGGGGCTTTGCAGCTACCCGAAATGAATCGAGAAAGACCGCGACACTTTTTGCTAAGTCGGTTTGTAGATTTCTTCGCGTTGTTGTGGCACTCAGAAAGTAGGCTCGCTTGTTGACGACGTAAACCCGCCACCGCGCCGCAAACCCCTCTGGCAGAAAAAAGGTCATTTCTCGACCCGGAAACCCGCTCAGCGCGATCGTGCGATGAGACACTAATTTTCCTTGATCGGCTGCTGCCCCTTTGCGGACTCCTTCATACACCTCGTTGATCAAGGCTGGATCGCTGCCCGGTGCAATCGCCAAATCCAGATAGCCAACCGCATACCTCACCTGCTCGCGATCGCGGACAACCTCATAAAGGGAAAGCCCTTTTTCCTGGCGTGCTTTGGGCATTTCCGGCACCACCACCGAAAAGCCTTCTTTGGGAAAAACGACCCGCTTCCAAATCGACTGGGCGGCGGCAGGAGACGGATTGGCGATCCATGCGCCCGTCGGAACCCCCACTACCAAAGCTGCTATTAAAATAAATCGACGCACTATAAAACACCTTTTGAACTTGGAATTTCATGGGCGCGCCGTGGATCAATTTCCACCGCCATTCGCAGCGATCGCGCGAATGCCTTGAACGTCGCCTCAATAATATGATGGGAATTGATGCCGTCAAGTTGCCGAAGGTGCAGCGTCATTTGCGAATGATTCACAATCGCCACAAAAAATTCACGAATTAATTGTGTATCGTAGGTTCCGACTCGCTGCGTCGGAATCTCTAATCCATAGCTCAGATGCGGACGCCCAGAAAAATCGAGCGCCACTTGAACCAACGATTCGTCGAGGGGTGCCACAAAATGACCAAAGCGAACAATGCCCTTGCGATCGCTTAGGGCTTTGGCAAATGCCATGCCCAGCGTGATGCCCACATCTTCATTGGTGTGGTGATCGTCGATCTCAATATCGCCCGTTGCCTGCACGTCTAAATCGATCAAGCCGTGGGATGCAATCTGATGCAGCATGTGATTGAGAAAGGGAATGCCCGTGTTGGCAACGCATCGCCCGGTTCCATCTAAGTTGAGGCTGACATGCACATCCGTCTCGCCCGTTTTGCGACTGACAGACGCGGTTCGAGCCAGGGTTGCGCTGGGAATGACTTGAGGACGGTCACTAGTTTGCATCGCGATCGCACTATAAAAAAGAACGTTATAGTGCCTATGCTAGGGCGTTGCGATCGCTTCTATCAACCTATTTTTCACATGACCTGATTCTCGCTCTGTTCTCAAAGGGTTGAGCGTGCGATCGCTGAGAAAATTGGATCACGACGATGCCTGCGCGCCGCTCATGCCCATAATTTCGTACCCCGCATCGACGTAGATCACTTGCCCTGTGATACCGCTCGACAGGTCACTACAGAGGAATGCAGCCGTATTGCCAACCTCGGTTTGGCTCACAGTGCGACGCAACGGCGCGACTTCTTCAACATGGTGAATCATGTCGAGAATGCCACCCACCGCAGACGAAGCCAACGTGCGGATAGGACCTGCTGAAATTGCATTAACGCGAATATTGCTCTGACCGAGTTCCGACGCGAGATAGCGGACGTTCATTTCCAGGGCCGCCTTGGCAATGCCCATCACGTTGTAGTTGGGAATCACCTTGACGCCACCCAAATAAGTCAGGGTGACGATGCTGCCACCTTGGGTCATCAAGGGTTTTGCGGCACTTGCCATCTGAATCAGGGAATAGGCACTGATATCGAGAGCAGTGGTAAACCCGGCGCGACTGGTGCTGCTAAACTCGCCTGTGAGATCATCGCGATTGGCAAACGCGAGGCAATGGATCAAGCTATCCAACGTGCCCCAGGTGTTACCCACAGCCTCAAACGTGGAGTGTACCTGCGCTTCGTCTTGCACATTGAGCGGCAGAAACAAACTCGGCTGTAGCGGCTCTACCAGTTCTGCTACTTTTTTCTCCATCTTGCCTTTGTCATCGGGCAAGTAGGTGATGCCAAGATTAGCGCCTGCTTTGTGTAACTGTTGTGCAATGCCCCACGCGATCGAGCGATTGTTTGCGATCCCCGTTACGAGGGCATTTTTTCCAGTCAGGTCTAGCATGACAGTCTACATTGAGGGCATTTACGAGAATAGCAGGAAAGGGATGAGAGGTGAAAATAACCGCTAGGGGCTACTTGGGCTTACGATCGCAGGTCTTGATCGGCGACGGCTCTTAGTTTGCTGTGAAAATCTGAGCCATCGGCAGCCGGGGTAAATTGGTGAATCGGGAGATGGGCATCGTCTGCGATCGCGGCTTCATCAGAAGGCAGCACGGGTTTAGTCTCGCCAAGAGCGCTCATCGCATCGTCTGCCGGGTTGGGGGCACCGGGCAGATCCGGCTCCGATTTTTCAGAGCGTTCTGCCTGAATTCTATGCCGCGCTTCTTCCATCAACACCTTAGTTTTTCCAGCTTCTGTAGAGGCATTCACACTAGTTGCCGCCTGATCAATGAGGGCATCCATGCCAGCTTGCCTCTGGGCAACCGATCGCAAGGGCAGGGCTTCAGCCACCTCTGACAGACTGTTGCGAGGGGCAATGGGCAGATCGGGCGGCTCCGCAGTGATCGGTTTCTGCTCGATCGCCGGTGAATGGAGCAACTCCTCGTGCTGCATTTGCTCTGCCAACGCAGACCACGTAGGCGGCTTGAATGGCTCAACTTCTAGGGGTGGGTTGGCGGCAGGCAGCGCTGGCAAGATGGCGGCTTCTGGAAGCGCTATCGGCCCAGAGGCAGGCGGGGCGGGGCGGCGGATCGATTGAGCGAGATTGCGGGGAAACTTGTGACACACCAGCCGCTCAAACTCGTAGCTAAAGTGGTAAAGCGGCTGCTGGCGGCGCTGCCACAGTTTCAAAATCTGCTCGACCGACACAGCTTTGTAGCGTCCTTGGTATAGGGCTTCGATGACTGCCCACCGAATCCACCCTGGCGCATAGTCGCGCAACCAGCGATCGAGCAGTTGCGCCGCGCTGTGACCGTCTAGGTCAAAGCTGTAGTGGGTGAGAAGATCGATGGCATGGGCGATCGCGGTTCGATCTTCAACCGTTCCTTTTACCAAGTTTGTCATAAGCCATTTTTCAAAAAGCAAAAGGTCGAAGGAGACAGCAGAAACACTGTTTCTTTCTTTTTTCGTATGATTTTAATTATGTCAGCCCTTGTAAAATTGGCAATTATCGGGAGAGTGATCCTGCCAAGCCTGGTCTGAAGAGTTTCCTCCTCAGCGCCACCCAGGATGGTTTTAATGAATGGTTTGAATCGAGGGATCTTATTCTGGCAATTGTCGTACCCCCCCCTGCACCGGTCTGACACCACTTCCTTCAAACGGTTGATTGCCGCCGCCTGTCCAGTTAAAATCGCTAATCTGTAAATTGATCGAGCCAAGCTGTAAAACAGGGTTGTAGCGCAACGCCACACTATAGGTGCGGCGGCTATATTCCAGAATATAGTCAGTGCTGATTTCTCGCCCCGTTTGCACGTTGTAACTCGTTTGAAACCCAAACCGAAACGGTCCGTAAATTTGTTGACTAATTCCGGCAGAGAGGATGCGATCGTCGGCAATGCGATCAAACAAAAACGGCGATGACCCATCGCGGAAGGCTTGGGTGTACGAGATATTAAAGGCAGTGTAATCCAAAAAGGGACGGGAAAAGTTGCCAAACTGTCCGAGCAAGCTCACCGTTGCATTCAAGCTATTTTGCACATCCCCATTGCTATAAGCCGAGGTGACGCCTGTTACGCCCGTCCCCACTGCGATGTAGGGCACAACGGGAACCGGGGAATAGCGCAGTCCTTCGGTGGCGGTTGGGGGTAAGCCTTGTCCGCGCCAGAGCAAAAAACCTCGGCTCAGAGCAGCGCTGGCTTGAAAGCGGCTGAGGCTAACTCGGTTGTTGCGGCGATCGGCAGGGAGGAGTTCTGGTCGGTCGGTGTCTGCATTGACAAACTGATAGCCGACTTGGTAGCTCGCATTGATGCCCGTGTTGCCAAGGGCAATCGTGGGGGAATAGAACAATGCGCCGACGCTACTTTGGACATCTTGGAAACCGAGAGAATTGTTGAATAAGCGATCGCGGTAGCTCGCTTCTAAACTCAGCGTGTGGGTACCGATCAACTGCTGCGCTCTCAGGCTGCCGCGCAGGTTATCTTCAATTTTGCCGAGATCAAAACTAGTCAGTATGGCATCGCCTCGAACAGCAGTTCGGGGCGATAGAGGAGCCGATACCTGCGTTCTTACCCCAAACAAATCCGCTAGCCCATTGCCCCCCTGCACGGCTCGCTGCACATAAAACTGAGGTGTTACGGTAAATTGAATGGGGCCGGGAGGCAAAACATCAATACTTCGTTCGAGAAACACCCCGCCGCGATCGTCGCCATCGATTCCAAATCCAATGCCTGTAGCTTGGCGCTCGTTGCGATCTAAGATGACTCGATTTCGCAGCAGAGGCAGCGAGAATCCTTGATCGAAAACGAGACGGGGGCGCGTGGCTCGAAGTTCGTCGCGTAGGGGAGACAGGCGGGTTAGTTGAGCAAGGTCAGTCCGCAATTCAAGCTCTGGCGGGGAGAACGGATCGTTGGTAATGCGGACACTCCGCGCTTGCCAGCCTTCGGGGTAGAACGCAATTTGATCGGCTTCAAACCGCAGACGGCTAATGGTGCCCCCTGTTTCAGGAATTGAGGCAACGCCGCCTGCCGTTCGCCGTGAACCGAGGGTAACGCCGACGGTGCCTTGGCGGGTGACTTGCTGCGGGGGTTGATTAGCCGTTAAGCGATCGCCAAGTGACCCTCGTGGAATAGAGCCAGCGGTGATGTCTGTAGGGAGGTTGGGGTTGAAGTCAGTTTGAGACGTGGGCAAGTAGATTTCGCCGCTCGCCTGCTCGATGGTTCCTTCTTCTTGAATCAGGTTGTAGCGAAAGCGTTGCCCGCGCAGCACCTGTTCCCCTCGCGTTAGCACAACGTTTCCTTCGGCAACGGTAAGCCGGTTGAGGAGATTGGCTTGCAAGCGATCGGCGGTGATCAGCGCTCCTCGAAAGCGCAGAGAAACGTTGCCTTCTGCGGTGAAAATTTGGCGACGAGTATCGTAGTCTTGTCGATCGGCTCTTAGCTCTAAAAATCCTTGGTTATTGAGTTGCTCGGTAGGGATGGGGGCAGGGGTGGGCGTAGTCGGTGCGGGACTCGGTGCCGGAGTGGGCGTTGCTGGTGCAGGCGGCTGAGCGGGGCTTGGCGGTGTGGGAGGCTGTTCTGGAGGGAGGGGCGTAGAAGGCGTAGTTTGGGCAAGGGTTGAAGCATCTTTTAGAGCCGCTGCGCTCTGAAGCACGGCTGTTCTCTTCCACTGGGAAAGGGGGATGGGAGATGGTTCTGGGGGAGAGGGTTGCGCCAGCACTGGGGGTTGTCTAGAGGCTGGGTTTTGCCCGAAGGAGCGCATGACATCGGCAGCAGAAATAGGAGAGGATGTAACCGGATTCACCGAGGGAGCGGAGGGACGTACAGTTCCTTCGGTGGCGGGCAGGGCGCTGATTGCTGGACGCACATCCGCAGGAATTGCAGGAGGCTCTGGGGGCGGAACCGGATAGGGCATAGAACAATTTGTAAGGTCTAAGTCGTAATTTATGGGCTGCAAAATGGCAGCCAGAAACTGAATAAGTTGAATTAGGACGGACGCCTTTGAAGACTGCCCTCTGTCTGAAGCGGTGGGTCGAAGCTTTTCTCCAACCGCTTCTGTTCAAGAGAGAGGCTAGGGGTCAGGTCTTCCGAGATATAGTGCGTCGGTGTTAGTAATTGTTAATGCGCGATCGCAGGTGCAAATTTTGCCGAACCAACTCCACAGAAGTTAGACCGTTAGAAATGACAGACTGTGAGAGTTAGGCAAAGTTCCAACGGCAATTTAGGATTAGCAAAACCGTGTAGATTAAAGTTTAGACTTAGCGCCGATCGCGAAATTCACAAAAAGAAGCAATTCACAAAAAGAGGGCAGATGAACTGCCCCCAACACCTCGAACGCCGAGGATAAATCATTCTAGGTCTCTGCGGTTGGGGTTTCGTGAGGGGTCGTTTGACAAAAAGCCAAAAATAAATATACCGACAAAAAACGCCACGGTAATGTAAACAACGATCTTGAGCGTGATCATAACTGAATAACTCCAGGGGTTATGAAAGGCTTTTAAATTCCGTCTAAACGGTAAGCATTTATATATCTTACAGGAGTGCTGTCCTGTTTTTATCGCTTACGATTTCTTGCCCGTAAGCCAGTTCCACCCTGCAATCAGGGTTGCTTCGACCCATGAGACTACCCTATCGAGCCAGCCCATAATTTTCTGAAATGGCGATTTGACATATCCGGTCGCGATCGCGACGGTATCGATCCAATCGGGGCTGTGAGTTGGGGAGTCAGGGGTGTGGACTTCTACGCTCTTAGCGTCGGCAGATGGGGGCAGATCGAGGGGTAGAGTGGCATTGATGCTAACGCGGGCAGACTGACGTTGGCGATCGCGTCTATTGACTCTATCTATCTCTGAAGGATTGACAAAGCTGAGATCAGAACGTTCAATTTCTCCCTCAACTGGCTCAGAAGGGTGGTGCACCACAACCGAGGTTTGAGAGCTAAAGTGGCGCTGTAGCCATCGTTTAAAGGATTGTCCCAGTGAGATTTTGGGTTGGGGTGGCAGAGCAACGCCCAGTCTAGAAGGAGGATCGAGCGGGAATGTAGCACCCTCCCCAGACCTCATCTGAAGAAACGGTTCGGGTTGAGCAATGGCAACGGTTTGGGAGAGTTTTCTCGGAGGCAGGGGCGGACGATCAAACACGTCTGACCACGATAGCCAATTGGAGCGCGGTTGCGCCGTGGCTAGATGAGGAGATGAATCTGCTGTGCCAGAAAGGGAGGGATACGATGCTGCAAAGTGCCGTTCTGGTGTGCCAAAGAAGTAATGAATGGCTGCCCACACTAAGGCTTCTAAATCTGACCATTTGGGAAGCTGACCGAAGGCGGTTTTCAGGTCTCTAGAGCTTGGCAGCGATCGCGGAATTAGGTGCCAAACCTGAACGTCCGATCTAACATCTGATCCACTGATATTGGGCGCAAACCAATCTAATTCACGAGCAGATTGGATGAGGGTTCCGTCGGAGGTGTGGGTTGGAATGAGTGCCGATTCTTGGAACAAGTTGGTTGCGATCGCAACCGGGCCAGTCTGCACCCAGACCATTAATTGCCGAAAGACCCGAACCGGTGCGATCAGTGTAGAGCGATCGCTAGGAAGCGGCAAGGGAGAAGTCGATCGAGCACTTAAGTGTTGTTTTTTATACCAGTGCCGAGATAGGGCAAGCTCAAAAATAATGCGTTGTTCGATCGTGTGCTGTTGGTCGGGCGTGAGAATATCGAAAATTACGTTGCCGTTGAGAATGAGAACGAGGCTTCGAGTTTGTAGCAGAGATGCGATCGCTTGAATGGGCAGCCGCGATGGGGCAGTTTTGGGTTCAGCCGTTTGGGGTGAAATCGCAGGAGACGCCAGCGTTAGCGGTGCTGGGGAAACCTCTGCCAGCGCATTGGAAAGGTTCACCGACTCAGGCGACAGCAAGCGGCGAACCGCTGTGACCGGAAGCCGGAGAAACCCCACGTTCCAGCGCGGCTTCTCGACGTGGACTTTAGGTTCGTGCAGGTCAGGATGGACGATGTGCTTAACCGCCGCCAACACTTGGTAAATCGGCGTATCAATCTCGAAGCGCTCTGGTGTTGCCCTAGAGGAGGCTTGACCCAGTTTCAAACTCACCCGCACTCGTTCTACCGTCTGTTTCAGTTGGCGTCCGATCAGGCGGGTTGTTTGATAGGCGGCATACACGGGATAGAGCAAAATCTGAGCGCTCCAGAGCGTTGCCAGTTTTGCCTGTCTCAACGCCACGCTTGCTCTACCGGCTAGCTTCTGTCGTTGGCGTGACACGAAGCTGAGGAGATGACTTTGATAGCGACCATGAGAAGCCATAGACTTAGGGGGACGATTTGCTCGTCACTGTAGCGCCTTTTTATCATATATGACTGACTCTGTAAATCAATCGATTTTTTCGGGTGTCGTTGAGAGCTTGCGTCGCCTGACTCAATGCGACGTGCAGAGCGGTTGGCACCTGTGCGATCGCGATGGCAGCATCACCGAGTTGCCGTCTCAGTTCTTTAGTAAGGCTGAACTGAATGAGAAGGGCTATCTGGTTTGGGAGAAAGGGCGCAAGGTGCGATGGTTCTATCAAGAATTTTATGTGCCGGAGCAGGTGCAGGGCTATCCGGTAGAGGGGCTAACGCTTCGCCTGGCGCTAACGTGGTGGGCAGAGTTTGCCGAGGTGTTTGTCAACGGTGAAAAGGTGCAGGAAGGCGATTTGTTTGATCATTCCTGTCGGGTTGTGTTGAGCCAGAAGGTCGTTCCGGGGGAGATGGTTGGGGTGGGAATTCGGCTCATTAGCCCCGGACATGACATCGGCGGGTTGATGAAGTCTCGGCTGGTGTATGAATCGGACTATGACGCGATCGATCCGGGCTTTGTCGCAGATGAGCTTGCGGTGCTGCAACGCTATTTAGAGACGTTTGCGCCAGAAGAGTTAGAGACTGTCGAAGCGCAGATCGCCCAGCTTGAGTGGTCAGCCGTCGGTGATCGCACTCAGTTTAATCACTCCTTGCACAGGTTGCGCGATCGCTTCCATCGCTTCAGTCCCCGCATCAAACAGCACACAATTTATATGGTCGGTCATGCTCATCTTGATATGGCGTGGCTGTGGGATGTAGAAGAAACCTGGAGAGCCGCCGAACGCACGTTTCAATCTGTTCTGAACTTGCAAAACGAGTTTCCAGATCTCACGTTTTGTCATTCCACCCCCGCTCTGTATGACTGGATCGAGCAAAACCGCCCAGAGCTATTTGCCCAGATTGTGGAACGGGTGAAAGAAGGACGCTGGGAAATTGTGGGCGGACTGTGGGTTGAGCCAGAGATGAATTTGATTGGTGCAGAAGCGATCGCACGGCACATTCTCTATGGTCAGCGCTACTACCAAGAAAAATTTGGGGAGATTAACCGCATCGCGTGGCTCCCAGATACATTTGGTTTCAACTGGCAGTTACCTCAACTCCTCAAGCAGGGAGGGATGGATTACTTCATTACTCAAAAATTTCGCTGGAATGATACGAACAAATATCCTTACGAGGTCTTTAATTGGCAAGCTCCCGATGGCAGCACGGTGTTTAGTCTGATGTCGGCTCCGATCGGGGAAGGGATAGACGCGATCGCACTTTCTGCCTATGCCTGGGAATGGTTCGCTCGAACGGGATCACCTCATTCGCTTTGGCTGCCAGGAGTTGGAGATCATGGAGGAGGCCCAACCCGTGACATGCTGACCCTTGCACAACGATGGCAGAAGTCGCCATTTTTCCCGACGTTGAAATTTACAACCGTGTTGAAGTATTTGGAAGCGTTGGAGAACCGAGATGCTAAGGCGATGAACTCCAAAGAGGCATCGATTCACCCAAAAGAGGCATCGATTCACCCAAAAGACTCACCGATTCATCCAAAAGACTCATCGATTCATCCAAAAGAGGCATCGATTCATCCAAAAGACTCATCGATTCATCCGAAAGAGGCATCGACGACTGATCAAGATGCGATCGCGACTCTCAAACATTCAAGTGACATGGATCAAACATCTAGCCCGATTCCGGTTTGGAACGACGAGCTTTATTTAGAATTCCATCGCGGCTGTTACACCACCCATGGCGATCAGAAATGCTTTAACCGCCGTTCTGAAGCATGTCTTTTTGATGCCGAACTGTGGTCATCCTTAGCTACGATCGTTGCGCCGCACACCTTCAGCTATCCAAAAATAGAACTAGAGCAAGTTTGGAAACAAGTTTTATTTAACCAATTTCACGATATCTTGCCGGGTTCTTCAATCACTCAAGTCTTTGTCGAAGCGAACGAGGCTTGGGAAAATGCGCTCTATCGCTGCATGAAACTTTCCCTCGATGCCCGAAGCGCGATCGCAGCCGAGATTTATCTTCCAACGCCGCCTCACCCAGACGCCCAACTTGTAGTCGTCTTCAACTCACTCAACTGGAGTCGATCCGACATTGTTCAAGTTTCCATTCCACAAGCCAACAAAATGATTCGACATTGGCACATCTGCGACTTGAGCGGTGAAGCCATTGGCAACCAAAATTACGTCTGCAACCCCACCCTCAACTCCGATTTCATTGGATTTCGAGCCGACATTCCAGCCGTTGGCTACCGTTGCTACTGGCTTTGTCCTTGCGAAACTGAGCCGCACCCATTGCCCCTTCAGACCGATTCGCTCGTCTTAGAAAACGAATTTTTGCGTGCCACCGTCGATCCAACCACCGGAGAGCTAGCCACCCTGTTTGACAAGCAACACCAGCGCGAAATTCTCAGCCATCCCGGCAATCAACTCCAAGCCTTTCGAGACGAAGGACAATATTGGGATGCTTGGAACATCGACCCAAATTACGCCCAGCATCCCTTGCCCCCTACCAAACTTTTAGCAATTGAAACCGGACAGCAAGCCTTTCAAGGCGGCATTGACCAGGCACAAAGCGCGTTTGAATCGAGAGTCCGAGTCAAGCGCCAACTTGGTCAGTCCATCTTTGATCAGACCTACATGCTTCAGCAACACTCACCCGTTCTAAAAATTTCGACTCATGTAGACTGGCGCGATCGCCATGTTGTTGTCAAAGCGGCGTTTCCGCTGACGGTGGCAGCCGATTTTGCCACTTATGAAATTGCTGGAGGTGCGATCCTTCGGAGCTTGGCAACGCCAATCGCACGAACCACCACCCCCCAAACCGAACAAGAAAAAGCCCAATGGGAAGTCTCTGCCTTGGGTTGGGCAGATTTAAGCGAGTCAGATTATGGCGTTAGCATTCTCAGCGACTGCAAACACGGCTACGACTGCAAGAGCGATCAAATCCGTCTCACCTTGCTTCGAGGCTCCGAGTTTCCCGACCCAGAAGCAGATCTTGGGCATCACGAATTCACCTACGCGATTTACCCTCATGCGGGCAGTTGGCAATCGGCTCAAACCGTCCGACATGCTCAAGACCTCAGGCACCCCCTCCACCCCGTCAGCATCGAGCAACCTTCATCTCAAGGCAGTCTTCCACCCGGCGGCTCACTCCTCGATCTGCAATCCGAGAACCTGATTCTGACCGCTCTCAAACAATCCGAAGACAACCCTGAGGCATGGATTCTGCGCTGCTACGAATGCCACGGCAAACCCGCCAACCTCACCCTCAAAAGCGATTTCGGACTTGCGATCGCTTACTCCGTTGACCTCCTCGAACGTCCCAATCAGGTATCTGCTACATCCGCTCCCCAATCCGCTGCCACCAACATTCAACCCTGGCAAATTCGCACCTTCACCCTAAAACCTCTACCAAAAAAAGAGGGTGCGCCGAAACACACCCCCTCCTCTAGTCCTCATGATCCTCAAACGGATCATCCAACTCCCTAGACGGCGGACCAAACGCGGTATAGATCGCATACCCCGTGATGCCAACGAGCGCCGCACAGATAGAAATGTTAAGAGCTATTGCGGGTTCCATAACGCGATTCAAATTATGAGAAGGATTCCTCTATACTATTACAAAGAATTTACAAATTCTGTCGAGACTATCATTTTAAGGTGAGCCAATGGCACAACGCACTCGGTTGGGAGATGTTCTAAAACCCCTTAATTCCGAATACGGAAAAGTCGTTCCGGGCTGGGGAACAACGCCTCTAATGGGCGTTTTCATGGCATTGTTTCTCGTCTTTCTGCTAATCATTCTGCAAATTTACAACTCCTCTCTAATTCTGAATGACTTCAGTGTTGACTGGAGAAGCTTGGGCGGCTAATGGGTCGTCTTGGCTTGATATTTGCTAGTGCATGATGAAATCCCAGCTTGTCTGGGATTTTTTTGTGAAGCACGAATGTAAAGCTAGCGGCTTCAGAATCGTTGGGTCAGAGTCATTGGGTAAGTGGGTAAAGACGTACTATTTAGCACGGGCGTTTCCTGCGGAGTTGCGTGTCGTAACTGCACAGTTTCTAAGAGAGGCAGCTATGTAAACTTCAGTGCAGCAACATTACACGCTAGAGGAATATCTGGCGCTTGAAGAAAACGCTGAGTTTCGGAATGAGTATCGAGATGGTGAGATTGTGCCAATGACGGGCGGATCGATCGACCATAACCGAATCGTAGGCAGCCTGTATGCTTATCTAAAATTTGCTTGCGAGGCAAGAACGCAGACCTTTTGTGAATGATTTGTGGCTTTGGATTCCTTAATATCGGCAGTATACATATCCAGATGTGATGGTGATTGAGGGTGAGCCTGCGTTTCAGGGGCAACGCAAAGACACGGTGACCAATCCTTGTTTGATTGTTGAGGTCTTGTCAAAATCGACTCAAAGTTACGATCGCTCTGACAAGTTTAAGGATTACCGCTCGATTCCTGAGTTTCAGGAGTACGTGATGATTAATCAATATCAGTTAGAAATCGAACACTACACAAAAACCTCTGAAGGCTTGCTGTTGCGTGATTATGGATCAAGCGATCAGCAAATTCGGCTTGCTTCTGTGGGTCTGGAGATAGGGATTGAGGAGCTATACGAAGGCGTGAGTTTTGATGTGAAAGACGATGCAGAGCAGTAACTTACTCAGTATTTTCGATTTTGATTTCTTTGTGGCTTAGATTGTTTACTCTTGAGTCTCAATTTGTCGCTGTTGAAGATCTGCCCAGATGTCATCAAGGCTGAGATGATCTAGCCATTGCCTTCGTTCTTGAGTGTAATCACCACTACCGTTGTCAAATTGCTTTAGAAATCTGACTGCATCTACATAGCCCAACGCATCAACTAGTGCTTTGAAACCTTTTTGATTGAGTTCAACGGGCGTCATTTTAAGCATCTCCTTCTAGTTTAGATACTTTCATTAACCAAGCTACAGGATTGGCAACCTGAACGGCGATTTCCGACTGATGACTTTGAGTGTGCCGGAGCAAGCGATCGTCGGTGGTTAGAAAAACGTCAACATTGGCTGATTCAGCACAAGCAACATGCAAGGCATCAAATGATTTAAGTCCTAAAGCAGTAAGTTCTTTTGCTCTGCTTAGGATTATTTTTGTAACAAGAACTTTAGTGTGAGCAAGAACGAGTGAATCAAGAACACGCTGTCGTTTAGTAGAATTGGGTGTCTGTGCGATTTCTGACTCAAGGGCGGTACTGCTCACTAGTTGCCATTCGCCGGATTGACAGCGATAAGTGATTGCTAGAACGGCTTCGGCTTCTAGACGAATTCGAGGTTGTAGCCAATCATCGAAGGGGCGATTCAGACAGCAGACATCCATATAAATTGTGTATTGCTGTTCCATAAGCTTATTTTACTGTTGGGTTTGGCTGTCGCCCAATGGGCATTCGAGGTGGCGCGGTTTTCCACATCAAATTAATTTCTTCGTCGGTTAAGCCGTAGGCTTGATTGATCAGGTCTGAGAGGCGATGTTCGAGGGTTTGGGCTTCGGTGGTGCGGGTTTGGATGGGGAGGGCGTAGTCGTTGTAGGCTTGGGTGACTTCTTTTTGTCCGGCGATGCCTAAGCGATCGCTACTTTTCGATCCGGCTTTGGGAATGCGTTTTCTCACTTCGTCGTGCATTTCTTGCAGGGTGAGGGTGGCGAAGGTTTCGAGTTTTTGTCCGGGTTTTTCGATGCGGAATCTGGAGCGCAACCAGTTGAGTACGTCTCGGTAGCTGTCTTGATTGGCTTTGGTGATTTCGATTAGGCGGGAAACGATGGGTTCGACTTGCGATCGTATGTCGTCGGTGGGTGGCGCGATGGGAAGATTCTCCATCACGTAACCAGCAGGAGTTAATGCGTCATCTTTCATGTGAGGCAAGTAGCGCCAATTGTGCCACCACATGAGTGGAGAATTAAGTGCTGCTAAAACGTATAAATCAGCAGTTGCAAGAATAAAACCTTTGTTATTGGTGAAGTAGTTACTACTATCGAAACTATATGCCGGATGAAATTGTATTTCTTGATATACAATTTTTGGCTGCTCAAAAATCTCATAAGCAGCTAGTTTTCCTTGAATTTGCCACCATAGCTGATTACCTGCTCTTGCTTCTAGTTTTTTGCGGAATTGTTCTAGATAAGCCTTTACAGAAGCGTACTGTTCAATATCGATTTTCTGAGTAGCTAGAATCATCCAAAGATTCTTCCACTCAGGAATCCATCGTCCGATGTCCTGACCACGTAGATAAGGTTTAATAATTTCAGCGCATTTTGGATCAGCTTGAACAAGATAGTTTTTTGTTGTCTCATCGATTAAAAATGCTTCATTTAAACCCGTTACTATTCCTCGAAGTGGCTTAACTTCAATAAGTTCTCTCAATGGAATTCCTACTTGTTGAATCTTTCGCATTAAATCATCAACGTCTGAACGTTCTAAGCTCCACGCATCTGCATTAAAGCGAGACCAAGGAACTTGATAAGCTTGTTCTTCTACATATTCAGCGAGATTAATGTTAGATAATTGCTCTCGTGGAACCGGACAAATGATCACTTGTTTTTGTTCAGATTCATCTGCTTTTTCTTCTAGCTTCTGTCCTGAATTCAGAGACTTCCGCGCCACTACAATACAGGGAAATGTATCCGCATCCTGAAAGATGGGCGCATGACCAAAATCGATAATCTGCTCAAACACCGAATTTTGGGTAAAAAAGCGGCGCAACCCTTCCCCATAGCCCGATCGCAGCCATTTATTCGTGACAATATACGACAGCAATCCATTGGGTTTGAGGATTTTTAGCCCCTTCTCATAAAAATAGGTGTACAGATCTGCCACGCCATCGTAAGACGCATAATGTTGCTGCAAGAACGGCTTCACATGCGACAAAAACTCCTGCCGCACATAGGGCGGATTGCCGATCGCTACATCAAACCCATCCGCCGCAAATACTTGTGGAAACTGAGACTCCCAAGGAAACGCATTCACATCCCAGTTTCGATCATCCACAATCGAATTTCCGAATTTAATGTTGTTATCTAAATCCGTTAGTGTCTTTCCCGGAGCCGCCGTCTTCAGCCACAGCGAAAGTTTCGTAATCTCTACCGATTCGGGCGACAAATCTACACCAAACAGATTCTCCGTTAGAATCCATCGGTCGATCGCCGCTAAATTTTCCGTCGCAGATCCCAACGCGGCAAGCTGTCGATTCAGCCGATCGTGCGATCGCAGCAAATAATCAAACGCCGCAATCAAAAATGCCCCCGATCCACACGCCGGATCAATCACCCGCACAGGTTTAAGCGCCTCGTCTCGCACCGTCTGCCAAAACCGAATCTCTCCTACCTTGGTATTTAGCTCTTTTGGGGTGAAGCGATCGCGAATCTCCTGCTCCCGTCGTTGCAAATAGCCGCCTAATGCTGTCGCTACCATATATTGCGTCACCCAAGCAGGCGTGTAATACACTCCCTGAGTCTTGCGTTTGCCTTTTTTCTCATCAAACGTCTGACCTGTTTTCTCTGCCTTCAGTTCTTCGAGGTCAGTAATCGATTGCTCAAAGATGCGTCCTAAAATATCTGCCGACACTTCCGTATCAAACTCAAACCGCGCTAGATTTTTCAGCCGCGTACAGCGCGAATCAGGAACCGTTAGCTGTCCATCCAGAATCGAATCATACGCAAACAAACCGCCGTTATATCCTGCGATCGCAGGTTCCTCATTGCCCTTGTCCACCCAGCGAAATAATCGCTTATAAATCTCCCAAATCGACTCTGATGTATATGCAGACCTGGCATCATGGGCATTTTTTAGCGTCTCTTTGGGTAAAAGTCCCTGATCTTCGCAAAAGGCAATAAACAGAATGCGATCGAGCAGCTTCTGTGCCTTCTCAATCAGAATTAGTTCTTGATTTGCACCCGTCGTTTGCGTGCGAATAAAGTCATTCACCAACAATTCACGAATATTTTTGTATTCCGCGTACAACTCATCGGTAACTTCCTCTTGCCGAAGATCCGACGCCTTCAATACCTGATCAATGCGTGAAACCTGATCGAGTCCCGCTTTGAACGGTAGGAAATTTTGCCGACACAGCACAAAATAAAACCGCTTAAACGCCTCCAAATCTGCCAACTCTTCTAGAAAAAACGCCTCATAATACGCCGTACTCTTGCTCGTTTGGTAAAGTCGAATCTCGCGATAGTTCGACACCAATACCCATCGACACCCCGCCGTATGATTTGCATATCGCCACCCCTGATCCACAGGAGATTCTCCCGCCTTTTGTCGATCTAGATCCGCTTTTGCACCTTTTAGCTCGATTGGTGCAATCACCTGCCCTTCAAGTTTGACCTTTCCCTTCGTCGTTTCCTTGCCGCTAAAAAATCCCAGCGCTCCATCTGCCGATCCTCCCCCATTCGCGATCGTTTCTTCTGCGGCAATCTCCCACGTTTTTCCGCCGCCCTCGATCATCGATCGATATCCCAACACCTCTTGAAATACATCCCGCAAGAACTGTCCATGCAGCGCCGTTTCTTTCACTTGATACAGCGTTCCTGCCTCCAGCGACTCCACCCATGCCAAAATTTTCTGATACCGCGCCTCTAAATCTGCCGGAAACCCATAGTGCGCGATCGCCGTATTCAAAACTTTGCGGTTAAACAGGGCTTTATCCGTGCGGGTTGCCATGAAAACGGTCTCCGATGCCACAATTCCGACCATTATCCATGGTTTGCGGAAGACTGATCCAAACGCAAGAGATGCGATCGCTTCCTCAACATCGAGCGATCGCGCCTCTTGCACCAAGCTTCAAGTTCTGAACTCCACACTCCGAGCTTTGATCACGAAACTCCGAGCTTTTAGCTCCACACTCCGAGCTTTGATCACGAAACTCCGAGCTTTGAACTCCAATAGTCGAGCGTTGATCGCGAAACTCCGAGCTTGAGACTGAAAACGTGCTGTAAAAACAAGGAACAATCTAACCGGCAAGACGCTTCACGCTGAAATAGGACTCAACCCAGATAAAAAAGAGGCGATTTGAGCGTGCGCCGTGACCTCAAATCCTGAAGCTACTACAATGTATCTGTCTTAACTTTTCATCCCTCATCCCTACTTCAGGAGCCTCCCCTCATGAACGTCTTCGGCATTGGCTTGCCAGAAATGGTACTCATTATGGTCGTCGCCTTACTGGTGTTTGGTCCCAAAAAACTACCAGAAATTGGCAAAAGCATGGGGAAAGCCATTCGGAGTTTTCAGGACGCATCAAAAGAGTTTGAGTCAGAATTTAAGCGAGAAGCAGACCAATTAGAGAAACCTGCCCCCCAGACCATGGAAGCGACGCTAGAGCCGTCTGAGAAACCTAGCCTTTCCCCTGCCGAAGAGCAG
Source organism: Myxacorys almedinensis A (assembly GCF_010091945.1). GTDB lineage: Bacteria > Cyanobacteriota > Cyanobacteriia > Leptolyngbyales > Leptolyngbyaceae > Myxacorys > Myxacorys almedinensis. The sequence goes on along the minus strand of NZ_WVIE01000027.1, from coordinate 2,142 downwards.
CTTGAAGAACCCGCGATCGCAACCAACACCACCGAGAAAGACGGCTAGCTTACCCCAACGCATGAGCGACGATACGCCCCCTAAATTAGTCCTTCCCCACCTGATTGTAGGACTCGGAAACCCCGGTGCAAAATACGAACAGACCCGCCACAACGTCGGTTTTATGGCGATCGCAAAACTCGCAAAGGTCTGGCAAATTCCCATGGCAGAGAACAAGAAGTTTCAGGGATGGTTTGGTGAGGGCTTAAGTCCGGTGGGAAAAATTCGCCTGCTTCGACCCACCACTTACATGAACAATTCAGGACAATCGATCCGCGCCGTGGTGGATTGGTATAAACTCCCGCCCGAATCGGTGATGGTGATTTATGACGATATGGATCTGCCCGTTGGCAAACTGCGCCTGCGGTTGTCTGGCTCAGCCGGGGGGCAAAACGGCATGAAATCTGCGATCGCGCATCTTGGCACTCAAACCTTTCCCCGGTTACGCATCGGCATTGGTAGCCCTAAGTCACGTCTTGGAGACAAAGATGCCGTTTCTCATGTGCTGGGAACCTTTGCCCCCTCTGAGAAACCGATGATCGACGACGTTTTAGAGTTGACTGTCAGCGCGATCGAAGTCAGCCTCAAGCAGGGGGTTGAAAAAGCAATGAGCCTTTACAACAATCGTAGTGTTGAATAAAAACCTGAATTTAAGCACTCTTAGATTTAAGTACTGTGTCTAAGCGCCTTCCCGAAACGACTGCTCATGTCCGCATCTTTCGCCACTCTTGGCAACGTGGCGAGATTGAGGGCGAGGTGATCGCCAACCATTACGAGTGGCAATTTCGCTGGCTGTTTCGCTGCGGGCAGTTGGTTATCCATCCATCGCTGGGTCGCGCCTTGATTAAAGAACCGTTGGGGCGATTTTTAGAAGCCAAAGACTATCAATTAGAACCGGGAGGAGACTATTCGTTTACGATCCGGGCGGATTTGTGATGGGGCAAACTCGGTATCAATGCTCGGCGTTTCTCCAACGTAGCGATCGCTGTCTTTTTCATACCAGCGAACCACTGTCTGCTTACGTTACGCTAAGACCAAATTGATGTTTCACTGCGACAAATCCTCGACCCCCCTGCCTACAGCATCCCCCCTGGGTCAGGATGAACGTTCCGGCTCCCCTCCTGGCTAAAGAAGGGTTGGGGGAGGTCGCATATCTGTCGCATTTACAGATTAATTTGGTATAAGACGAGAGGCGACGTTTGGAGGATGAATAGTGCCCCCCAATTTAAGTCATAGAAGCACAGACGACCTCAAGCAGGAGATTTTGAAGCTGGGTGAAGGCAACGATCGAGCGCCCTTGAGTCAAAAAGTAAAGTTTTACCAAAGCACCCTGGCACCCCTATTTGCAGAATTAAGTCAGCGCAATCCATTTTCCAGTGCCGAAGAGCAGGTGGCGATCGTGCTCGGCGTGTGGTTACCGGTCTGGTCTACGATCCCGTTCATCGAAATCTTGCCCGGACGAGTTCGAGAGCAGTCCTACCAAATCTTTCAAGACAATGGTTACTACGCCAATATTGCCCGCTATGCTCCGGGGCAACGCAACTCCTTTCTCCAGGCATTTTCTGCCTTTCTGCTGGCTTACGATTTTATGTTATTGCAAAAATTTGTAGTGCAGAATGGTCAGTGGTACATCCAGAATGTCGGCATTGAGCAAGCATTCAGGTGGAGAGGGAGTCTGCTCACGTCTGAAAGGGCAGAGAGTTGGTTGAGCAAGGTTGTCAGATCCAAACTCAGCAAAGGGGATGCGCCAAAGGCACCTGATTTGAGCAGTCTAGACAAAAGTACAGCTAAAAAAGTTGGCACCAGTTTCTTAGCAACCCCTCAGCTTGAGCATCTATATATCGACCGTGATTTTCGTTTGGTCAAGAGTCAACGCAATCAGCAACGACCTTCTTACACGATCGCAATTCGCCAGCAATAATAGTTTGAGAATAATAGTTCGAGGAGACTCAATCGGTTGTGGCGCAAAATTTTGAAGTACGCTATTTTTGGTCAGAGAATTGCAAGCTTCGAGGTTTAGCTACGCTAACCTGAGTTCGGGATAAGGAAGGGGCAAAACAGATAGGGTGAAAGTGCTAACTTCTCATCCATCTGAAATTACCC
>NZ_WVIE01000026.1 GCF_010091945.1 Myxacorys almedinensis A | reverse complement strand
GGGTAATTTCAGATGGATGAGAAGTTAGCACTTTCACCCTATCTGTTTTGCCCCTTCCTTATCCCGAACTCAGGTTAAGTAAACCTTCGAGTGAGCCTAAGCGTTTTCTCGGTCTTGTTTTCTCAGTCAGCTAGACGAGAAAGGGGTTCACTGCAAGGTTGACGATACCAGGTTGACGATTGAGTTCACAATTTGGTTCACGGTTAACAGACAAAACCAGAACCAGACAATGACCCGACAAACGCTCCAAATCCAGGAACGCTCTCCTAAATTTAGCTCTGCATAACAGTGAAATCTGGGATAAATTGCAAACTATGACTTGCGAATCAGACCGTCTTCAAGATAAGTCACATGGTCAGCTACATCAATAATGCGCGGGTCATGGGTCACAATCAGAACGGTGCGACCTTTTTCTTTGGCAAGGTTGCGGAGCAGTTCGATCACCGCATGACCGTTTTGCGAATCAAGAGCGGCGGTTGGCTCATCTGCCATGATCAGGTGAGGGTTGCCAGCGAGGGCACGCGCGATCGCAACTCGCTGCTTTTGCCCACCCGACAAATCCTGCGGATACCGCTTTGCTTTATCCTTTAACCCGACCTGATCGAGCAAATCTAGCGCTTGTTGCCGCGCCGCCGCTCTCCGGATTCCCTTCAGCTTGAGGGCAACTTCAACATTCTCTAGAGCCGTCAATGCCGGAAATAGATTAAATCCCTGGAAGATGAAGCCAATATTTTCTAAGCGAAACTGTGCCAGTTTACTGCTCGATAGCGCCGTGATCTCTTGACCTAGCAGACGCACACTTCCAGCGGTAGGTGTCAAAATGCCAGCCAGAATCGATAGTAGCGTTGTTTTACCCGAACCTGAAGGCCCCATCAAAAGCTGAATGTCACCAAATTTGACATCCAAATCAACCTGTTTTAGCGCTTGATATTGTTCTGCACCCGTCTGGTACACCATCTCGATCCCGTGGGCAGCGATCGCTTTTGTTTCAGCCCGATCAAGATAAGTAGAACGAGCCGTACGAGCTTGACTCCCAGTAGTATGTAGCAATTCGATCGAGGTAGCAGTCATTCGTTTAAATAAAAAGGGCGGACAGATATTAGACAGTGATGGGGTGGAGGGCAGTTCAAAACAGCGTTACTAAAGTTTACCTCTAGCTAAAAAGCCCAGAATCTAAACCAGGTTCGGGCGAAATCCTTCTATAGATTTAGTCTACATAGAGCAATTGGGTTTCTGCTAAAAACAGTGTAGAACTTCAAATTTTATTCTAGAAGCTAGAATTCTTTAATTGGGCGATAGGTGTGACACCTCAGCACCTGAACCCTTGCTCTATCTACGTTTTACTGCTCTGTTGGAAAACACCATATCTTCTCTATAGGGGATTTTACGAGCGTCTATTACGCCTTGCCCTCTATTACGCTTTGAAGACGATCGCCGGGTCAACCCGTGTCACCTTCTGAACGGCAAAGAGGGCTGATCCGACACACATCACCACAGTGAGCACAAGAATGCCGCCTGCCGTGGCTGGAGTAATCAAAATCATGATGCCTTTAGCAGCTTGCGTCCATACACCCAGCCCAAAACATAACGCGATGCTGGGAATGTAGCCGAGAACTGCCATCCAGAGCGCTTGTTCTAAAATCACGCTGTATATAACCCAGTTTGACGCACCCATCGCTTTGAGAGTTCCAAACTCGCGCAGGTGATCGGAGACAGAAGAGTAGAGAATCTGCCCGACAATGACCATGCCCACGATAAAGCCAACGCTTGCTCCCAGCCCCAAAACAAAACCGACGCCGGTACGCTGCGACCAATAGGCACGGGTAATAGATGACATTTCTGCTTGCGTGTACACTTGGGTTCCGGGCAAGGTCGATTGGAGGCGCTGTTTGAGTTGTCCGAGGTCTTGTCCAGATTGAGCGCGAATCATGACGTAGGAGATGGGATCGGCAATGCTGAGGCGGCGAGGAGGAGGAGCTTCGACAGGGGTTGCCTTCAGGGGTTGATTTTCAAAATTGTTGACACAGGAAAGCTCTCCGGACGGCTGACGGATGCAGTTGACTGCACTATTCATCCCGGCGGTTCCGTAGGCGTTGGCGTTTTCTAACGAGGTAAAGATGAAGATGCTAGAGGCGATCGATTGGGTGTCATTGGTCAGCCCGACGACTTGGGCGGGGAGCGTTCCAAACGAGCCAATACTGCCGCGATTGGCGGGAGAAGATTCGGGAGGATCGCTGAGTTGATTTAACGCCAAGAATTTCAAACTGCCTTGATCGACCATGACCGTGTAGGGCTGCTTGAGGGAATCGAGCTTGCCTTGGGAGATGCCAAAGCCAGCAAACATGCGAGTGCTGGGATCAAACCCAAAAATTCGGATAGGGGTGATGTTGCCTGATGGGTCGCGCCAAATGCTAGAGCGAATCATCAAGGCTTCAGCCCGATCGACGCCTTCGACTTTTTGGGCTTGCATGACTCGTTCGGCTGCGATCGCAGAACTCAACTCCAGATGCACCATGTCTTCAGAGGCAACCCAGAGATCGACGTTGGATTGATCAATGAGTCGAGCGGTAGAGCGAGTGAAGCCTTGGAGAATGCCAACTTGAATCGTGACCAGGCTCACAGCAAACATGATGCCTGCCTGCGCGACTACAAATCGAGGAATGTCTTCAAACAGGTTTTTCCGAGCGATCGAGGGCATAGATGAGACCGGGGCTGGAGGGTGTACGGGTCTTTTCATCCAGTCTAGGTGAATGACTGTAAATCGGATCGACCCGTTCCCACAACAGCCCCACTTTTTCTAGCGCCCGGCACCAACGAGGTCGGCACTGGTGAGGGTTTGAGGGAGCGTATTCTTTAAGCGATCGCCGTAGAGGGCAAGGGCATTTCCGGCAAACAGTAGGGCGAGGTGATCGCGATCGTAGTCGGTCACTTCGGCAACAGAGGCAACACAGTTACGCAGCACACCATCCCAATGCCCATAGTCTCCAGAAAAACAGGCGATGTGCTTGCCCATTTCGCCCATTCCGGTGTGGAGGTAGGCAGGGGCGGGATCGTCGGATTCAAACGAGGCGAAGATTTGCCCCCGTGCGAAGTATTCCATCGGGTCGCGGTGGCGCAGATCAGAGTGTTCGTATAAGCTGGCGTCGTCAATTTTGCTGGGGTCGTGCTGCTTTGTCCACATCAGATCGAACAGGTTTTTTGCCTGAGTCATGATGTTGCTGCTGTTGTGAATGCCCCGTTCTTGAATCATCAGTTTGGTGAAATCAACCAACGAGGGGCGATAGGGATGCTTGGGATCAAAGTCGCGAATTCGCTTTTCCCAGTGTTCGTGGAAGGAATGAGCCAGATCGGGAATCCAGCCGCAGCCACCTTCTAGAAAACCAACTCGCAGGGTCGGGAATCGCTCGAATACGCCATCGAAGACCATGCGGGCAAGGGCAAGCTGCTGCTGGTTGCGCTGCACAAAGATATGACTGAGGACAAAGGTTTCGGTGTGATCTGACAACCCGCCGACCATGTAGGAACCGGGACCACCGTGTAGCCCGATCGCAATATCTAGATCAACGGCGGCGCGGAGAATTGGCTCGAAATCGGCATGGCTAATGGTTTTGCAGGTACGAATTTCTGGAAAAGCATCGGGGGCTTTGGGGTGAGGAACGGCGATATTTGGCGCGACGGAAACACCGATCATGCCGAGTTCGTTGACGCAGCGATACATTTCTTTGACCGCTTCTTCCACGTCTTGCAACGGCAGGACTCCGATCGGCTTGAGGCGATCGCTATGGCTGCGGCAGTCGTCTGCCATGTAATTGTTGTAAGCGCGGCAAAGCGCGATCGCAAGGTCTTTGTCGAGGTAGCTAGAGAAGCTGAGGTTCCAGGTGCCGTAAATCACCTGAACATCGACGCCTTCTTCGTCCATATGAGCAACGCGGACATCGTTGAAAATTGCTCCTAGTGTGGTTTCTGGGTGAAGATTGCGGAACCCTCCTTTGCCCAGCCCTTGGGGTTGCGGAAACAGGCGAACGAGATCGTTGTGTCCGGTTTCGGGGTTGAAATCAATCACGCGCATTCGTTGATCGCCGAGATTGTCCACGATCAAGCCTACGCGATCGCGGTATTCCGGGGGAATGTAGTCGCGAATGACAAGGGGATTTTCCAATTTGTGAGCGTCAGCATCAATAACAGGTAGACCTTGATACATAAAAACTCCGTAGAAAGGGCATCGGATCGGGCAAAGGCTTTGAATCGGGTAAAGACTTTGGATCGGGTAAAGACTTTAAGCTTTGGCTTTAGCACGTTGCCAAAGCTGACGAAAGCCAAACCAGTTTTCAAACGACCACTGCAAAGACGCAAGAATGGTAATACCGGGATATTTCACAAAAGCAGGCTCGTTTTTCTCGAATACGGCGTGTCCACCGAGGGCAAACACTTGGGTTAAAACGAGGCACAGCACCGTCATTCGCCAATCGATGAATAGATAGACGACAGATGCGATCGCAAGTAAATTGGTCAAATGGTGCAGAGCTTGATTGATGGGATTCTGATGGGAAGCAATGAAATGGGCTTTTGCTGCTTGAAAGTACGTCATGATTTCCCTGAGTCCGGATCAGTTCTTGGAACGATAACACAGCAATTTTTTGCCCAGTTCGCAGCGATCGAAAGATTTAACATCGGGTTTGCAGACTGTAACAGAGCGCCAAACAAAGAGGGGGCGATCCTCGTGTCGTGAGCATCCCCCCTCCCAAATGTCAAATTCCCTATCGCCAGCGCAACTCTAGATAGCCGCGATCGGGCTGACTCAACTCTTTTTCACTCAGCCAATCCACTGCTTTGTACGTTCCAAAAACGTGATCCCACCAATCCACCGCTAAACCAAAATTGTGATGCCACATGCCGTACTTGTGATGGACATAGTGCACCGGCATCTTCATCCAAAAGCATTTAGTCGGATTTTCGTGCTGGAGTTGGTGTGCGTAAGACGAAAACGCTGCATAAACCATGCCCCCTAAAAACCAGCCAATCCCAGCTTCGAGAGAATAAAAGAACAGCAGGCACATAATGATGAGCGTGCCTTTGATATAGTCGAAAAACTCCCAAACCACGCCCTGACCTTCGTTGCGGCGATGGTGATCGCGGTGCCGTTCTCCGATTTTTTCAGACACATGCATCAGGCGATGCATCCAATACTCCACCAGGCTTGCTAAGACAAACGCGATCGCAAAGCACGCGATCGCAATCCCAATTCTGACCAGCACAAAAACTCCTTTTTCCTCACGTTATTTGTTATTGTGCCTCGAATTAGCAGGGTGTGGGAGGATGGAGCAAAAGAGAGACCAACAGTTTGAACTGGAGCTTGAACTTAAGACTTGAACTAAAGCTTGAACCATGAAGGAACTCGTGATTAAGCAAATTGGGATCGCTGTATTAGGCGCGTTCATTGGGTGGGCAGTGATTGTTCTACCCGTTTGGGCTGAGACGGCTAGAGGAGCACCCTTGTTTGACCTGCACTGTGCGGGGTGCCATGCCAACGGAGGCAACATCGTTCGACGGGGGAAAACGCTGAAGCTCAAGGCGTTAGAGAAAAACGGATATGGAACAGAAGCCGCGATCGCAGAAATTGTCACCCACGGCAAAGGCAACATGTCTGCCTACCAAGAACGGCTAACCCCTGAGCAGATTCAAACGGTGTCTGCTTACGTGCTAGAACAAGCTCACCTCGGTTGGCGTTGAAAAATTAGCTTGCCTTGCCTCCACAGGCAACTCTTGGTGTATCTTGATGGGCTAAGGCTTGCAAGAAGGATAGGGCAATGGCAGATGTGGTTCAGTGGTTGAACGAAATTCAAGATCTCAAGCGGCAACTGCAAAAAGCGCAGCAGGCAGAAGCATCGGCTCATGCCAGCGCCGACAACTGGCGAAAACGCTATGAGATCGAAGCGCACCAGCGACGGGCAGAAGCAGAATCGGCGGTGCAGCCCCTCGTGGCAGCGCAACCCGCGACCAGCCCGTTGCCACCAGAGACGAGCGCAAAGCCCACCTCCGACGGAATCGTAGATGCGCTTCGGTCAGACATTGAACAGAAAATTGAGCACCTCGATACGGTGGCTGCCCTTAAAGCAACCCTGATTGAGATCTGGGCAGAGCGCGATCGCTTAGCAGACGACTTCAAAACCGAGCAACTCAGCCACGCCCAAACCCGCAAAGATCTTTCAATGGCATTAGGGGATGCAGTGGAAATGTTGGCGAAGCTAAACCCCCAGGACTGACAAGCAATCCAGGTCGGGCTAGTTCATCACCAGCCCCGGTTAAAACCCCATCATCTGCGCGACGATCTCTAAGTGCGGCTCAACTCCCTGTCTGAAATTGTTTTCGCTAAATTTAATCGCTGAATCTGGATCTTTCAAGCCGTTTCCAGTCAGCACGCACACCACCTTTGCCCCCGCCGGAACCTTCTCCTTGTGCTTGAGCAAGCCTGCCACAGACGCCGCACTCGCAGGTTCGCAGAAGATGCCTTCGTGAGCCGCTAACTTGCGATATGCCGTCATAATCTCATCATCAGTCACTGCATTAAACTCACCCCGGCTCGCTTCTTGAACCGCGATCGCACGCTGCCAATTCGCCGGATTCCCAATCCGAATTGCCGTCGCCAAGGTTTCTGGATGCGTCACCTTTTCGCCGCTCACCAAAGGAGCCGCCCCCGCCGCCTGAAATCCCATCATTTTCGGCAAATGGGAGCACCGCCCTTCCTGGTGATATTCACAAAACCCCATCCAGTAGGCACTGATATTCCCTGCATTTCCCACCGGAATGCACAACCAATCAGGGGCATCGCCCAGCACGTCTACGACCTCAAACGCGGCAGTTTTCTGCCCTTCTAAGCGGTAAGGATTCACCGAATTTACCAGTGTCACAGGATAGTTTTCCGACACCTCTCGCACAATTTCCAGGGCGCGATCGAAGTTTCCCTTAATCGATAGCACCTCTGCCCCATACAACAACGCCTGCGCCAGTTTGCCCAGCGCCACATAGCCATCTGGAATCAGCACATAGGCACGCATTCCGCCCCGTCGAGCATAGGCGGCGGCGGCGGCGGACGTATTTCCAGTACTGGCACAAATAACGGCTTTGGCTCCTGCTTCCTTGGCTTTCGTGATTGCCATGGTCATGCCCCGATCTTTGAAGCTACCGGTCGGGTTGAGTCCGTCATATTTCACAAAAACCTGAACCCCTCGCCCGATCTCAGATGCGATCGCAGGGGCAGGAATGAGCGGCGTATTCCCTTCGTGCAGCGTCACGATCGGTGTGCGGTCGGTCACGGGCAAATAGTGCCGATAGGTGTGAATCAAACCGTGCCAATTTGCTACTCTGGGCAGGGCTTCAGAAGGGGATTCCGATGCAGACAAGCTTAAGGTCACAGGAGTCTATTTCTTACAGTGCAACAAGGTAGATCCTAGTTTACTCCGAATCTCTGCGATTCATCGTGCCTACCCCTCGCGGATCGCCAACACTCAGAATGGGGTCATTGAGCCACGCGATCGCACCATCGCTTACCTCACTCTTGCCTCATTAGAGTGGAACAAATTGAACTTAAATCTCCTTCCTAAGCTAGATTCCCTCGGAACAACCTGCTAGCAAGTGCGTCATCGAAAATGTGCGCCAAAGCGCTCTCCTTACATAAGTTCAGGTTAAGATAGTTTATTGGTGTGAGTAAGTAAAAATTACTAAGTCCTATGGCATCTAACGTTTCAAATCTTCAATTCAGCAACAGCGCAGTTCTCGACCCTCACCTCACCACGGCTGCAACGTTAGCAACATCTTTAGAAAAAATGAAAACGCTTTACCAGGCAGACCAACAAGCCAAACTGTTAAACCTGCAAGCAGAAACCGAGACGCTCCTCCATCGGTTGCAGGAACTCAAGCAACAGCGCACGGAGGAAATGGCTCACCCTTAAGAGCTTAGTAGATTGTCAACGTTGAGTTGAGGGGTAGAGGGGTGCATGAGTCAATGGTTCCGATTCCTAGACTATCCATCTACCCCCCACCCATCCACTCCTAATCCATCATTTCAAACTTGACAGACCACTAGCCCTTTGTCTACTCTGCCTAATTCATCTCCATCCCCTCTCCCGAAAAAGAGGAAAACAAAACCTCTATGCAAAGGTCGGGGGATGGCTTGAAAGGGTGGAAACTTGCTCGATGGCGATTTCCGCGAGCCAACTCGAAAGAGACTAAAGATCCGAGGATCGCCCAACGTCCTATACTAAGTCATGGCATCCATTAGGCGTTGACTATGCGATCGTTCTGGTCTGATCCGTATCTGTGGATTCATGTGGCAGGAGTAGCAGCCGTTCCAGCATCGTTGCTCTTGTGTTTACTAGGATTTGCCGCAGGTGATCCGGTGCTGCCTGCGTGGCTTGAGTTGGGCATCATTCTTATTCTTGGCATTGCACCCATTATTTGGATGCAGTGGCAGCAGCCGTTCTATATTTTTAGCCTGCTCGTCATTGCGATCAAACCAGACCATCTCACCGATGCTCAGCGCCGCCTTCTGACCCTATTTAGGACACGTCGCAACCCTATTTGGATCGGGAGCGGAGCCGCATTGATGGCTATCTTGTTAAACCAACTTTACACGATCGCCCCGATCGCATCTGACATAACGCCAATTTCGTCTAGCTTGCGAGGAATCGGGTTGCTCGTCGCCGCGATCGGGTTTTTGGGGGCAAATCTGTTTTTGCAAGTGCCGCTTAGCGTGTTGCGAGTGATGTTGGCATCTGATGCAGAGTTTGCAGCGTCTCCTGCTTTTGGGCTAGATCAAATTCCTCACAACTTCTCGGTGATTGGTGCGCGGGTCAATCAGATCTTGCCACCGATGATTCCAGATTCGTCTCTGTCACCTGCTGCCAAACCCTCGGTTTCAGCAATTTCACCTGAGCCATCCCAGGGGGCTGCTCCATCTAGCGACCCGTCGGTATGATTTTGGTCAGTTTGATTTCAAATGTCGCCCTAGACACAGACGCTTAGCTTCCACGCGCTATGCTGAGAAGAAAGTCAAGCCCTGACTCGTACTCATCTTAGCGTTGCATTTCTCAGCACTTGACTGCAATTTTTGCTGCTCTTTCTGACGTTATTTCTCTTTCTGACGTATTTTAAGATACATTATGACAACTCCTCACTCCCCCTCCCCCTTTACCAACAGTGCTAACCGTGCCTTCACAGGTGAGCCTCACGTTTGGGAAAACTTGAAGCGCGCGATCGCAGGTAGCTCTGGCTTCCAACGATGGCAATTGGAACACACAGGAGACGAACAATTTCAGACCCTAAATTTGGATGCCCTAGTTCACAGCTATCTCAAAGAAACGCTAGAAACGTTGGCATACTGACCCTGCCCGTTAAATTAGAGCCGATCGCTAGCGCTCTACCGAGTTCTAACAGACGCAACAAAGTTAGGCAACCTAGTAGATTGTCAACGTTGAGTAGATGGGTAGATGGGTGGATGGTTCCGATTGCTAGACTCTCCCTCTGTGAAAATAGGCTTCAGGGAGAGTCGGTCAGCTAAAGCGAGTTACCTGAAAATACGGCTGAGGATATTACCTAGGGGATTTCTTAACCGCTCTGCAAGCTGATTAAGCTGACGGTATGTCCCCTCAACGCGATCGCCATCAACCACGACTTCCTGCGTTGGGTACTTCTGCAAAATTTCTAAAATCGACACTTTGCCATCATCGCTTGCAGAAAGCGTCAGGGCGGCTCTCAGAGCTTGGCGTTCTGCACCTCCCCTAGGCGTCTGAATCGCCTGACCGAGTTGATCGAGGATGCCATTTCCTAGGGGGCTGTTGAGGACGCGATCGAGCAGGACAGGATTAACACTGACTTGCCGGGTCAGCGTTTGCCGAACAGCTTCAGGGTTTTGTCTAGATAGCCGAAAATAGGTTTGCAGGTCAGGAGAGGCTTGTCCGGTGTTGGCAAAGGTGGTCAGTTCGCTAACCGAAACAGACTCTCGTAAAACTCTGTACTTCAACACAACTTGTTCTGCTGAGAAAGCAGGACTACTGGCAAAAATTATTGCTGCGCCAAGTCCGATGCTGATCTGACGAGCCAAGGAAACACTCATACGTTCGCTTTCAATCACTACTCTTCGTTATGACGATCCTCCTGGGAGATAGTTCGTTTTGCGAGTACCGCTTTAGAGGTAATGATCTCGTTTTCAGAGTGCTATAAATGGGGCACAGAGCGCTGTTTTCTACGACGGGAATTTAGCTCGACGGGCGCTTTAGAACGACGCTCAGACAGAGAAACCACTTCCGCTTCACTGCTTTCGCGGGCAACCCGAATCAACAACGCCGCACACACCAAGCTGGAAATCATAGAACTGCCGCCGTAGCTAAAGAACGGGAGCGGCAACCCCGTGGTAGGCAAAGCTCCCGTTGCTACTGCAATATTAATCAGCGACTGACCCACCATTAGCACCATCACCCCGATCGCAACCAATCGATGAATGGCATTTCTTGCCTTGCGCGCCACAATGAGTGCCATCGTGGCATAGACCAAGAGCATCAGCATCAGAGACAGGCTACCCAGCAAGCCAAACTCTTCTGCAAAAACGGCAAAAATGAAGTCAGTGTATTGAATGGGTAAATAAAATAATTTTTGTTGCGAAAGTCCAAAGCCGCTTCCCTGAATGCCCCCAGAACCAACCGCCAGCAAACTTTGAATCAGTTGATAGCCGTCTTGGGAGGGGTCAGCCCACGGATTGAGAAACGACATCACCCGTCGCCGTTGATACTCTCGCAAACTGATACTCAGGGTGGCAAGAAGTAACCCCGCGCCTGCGGTTCCCCACAGGTAGAGGTAGGGCAGACCTGCCGCCAGCGCAATCAGCCAAAGCGTGATGCCACATAGGGCAGTTGTACTGAGGTTGGGTTGCAGCAAGATGGCAAATAGCATCACGCAGAAAATGCCCATCCACCTGAGGCGGACTGTCCAGGTCAACCGCTCCCACTGCCCAAAGATGCGAGCACTTTGCAAAATAATGAAGGGTTTGATCAGTTCCGAGGGCTGGATTAAGAAAGAGCCGACGGCAATCCAGCGGGTGCCGCCATTGACAGACGTTCCGACGCCGGGCATCAACGTAATCAGGATGCCCGCGAGGAGAACAAAGAATACCCAGTCAGCGATGCCTTGAAGGTAGCGGAGCGGAGAATGCACGAGAATATTGAAGCCGATCATGCCGATGGCGATCGCAATCAGTTGTCGCTTGACGAAATAGAGTCCGTCGTTGTAGTTGGCATCACCATCAGGATAGGAGGCGCTAAACATGATAGCTAAGCCGACAAAGATCCACACAAAGGTTAGCCAGCGCAAAATTCGGGCTTCCCAAGCCCAATCGAGGGCGGTGGTATCGAAAAAGGGAATCAGTTGTCGCAACTTCACAGCAAATATCTCCTAGACGCCGAAGGGCTTGAACCCTACTTTCTCACTTGCTCTTGTTTCATTTGCTCTTGTCCTGAATGGGAAAATTGGGTCTCGCGTCATTCTTTGTTCCTCAATTCGGCGGCGAGTTTCTCTACATCGTCCCGCAAAAGTACGGTGAGGCGTCCTGAGGTGGCGCGCCCTTCAGAGGTTTGGGCAACTTCTAGCCAATAGGCATAGCGATCGCTTTGGCGCAATTCGCCTTGGAGGGCGGCTCGGTGGGGATCGGCTCGGTTTACCTCGTGCTGAATAGTGTTGGCAGTGGGGTAGGTGTAGATGACTTGGGCACGATCGTAGTCTTGCGAGAGGGTTGCTCCGTAGATGTTCCGCAGCGATGCTCTCAGCCGGTCGAACGTTACCCCGTTGCGAACATCAAACAACGTCAGCACCTCGCTCCGCACTATGCCACCGTTGGCGAGGGCAGTGATTTTGCCAGGGGGCAAGAGAGACGCCTGAAACGAAAAGCTTTGAGCCGCCGAATCTTGCTTGCGAACTAACAACTTCTCGCCTCGTCTTGGACGCACCGTTGGATTTGCCTGCATCCACGAGGCGACTTCATCGATCGACTGTCCGGGAAGCGCAGTGGCGGAAGACGCCCCCACCAGCACAAAAAATCCGATTCCTAAAATTGCCCCATAGTTACAAACCACTTGCATTTTCCCTCACAAACAAACTGCTACCCTCAGGTTGCCCTTAGCGATCGCCGATCGCGACCTTAACTACGGTTCGTGCTTTCATCGCTTGAAAAACATGTTCCAAGTTTTGGAGCGGTTGATGGTCGCTGATTAGCAACTCAAAGGGAACCGTTCCCCTTGCCAGAAATGCCAGCGCTGATCGCACAAACTCCGGCGTATTGTGAAACACCCCCTTTAAAGTCAGTTCATTGTAGTGCAGTTGCTCGGTGTTGACCGTAATTGTCGTGTTGCGGGGGCAACCGCCAAACAAATTCACGGTGGCTCCGGGTCGGGCACACGCGATCGCAGTTTCCCACGCCGATGGAACGCCCGTTGCCTCGATCACCACGTCCGCGCCCCAGCCGTCGGTGAGGGCTTTCACCTGGGCTGGAATATCAGACATTTGGTGATAGTTAAACGTCTTTGCGGCTCCAAAAGTTTTGGCAATGTGTAAGCGAGAGTCACTGCCGCCAAACACAATTACCTCGGTTGAGCGCTGAGCCAGTGCTGCCACAAACATTAGCCCGATTGCCCCATCGCCAAACAGAACCACGCGATCGCCCGGTTTCACATTTGATCGCGCCACGCCATGCAGAACGCAGGCTAACGGCTCGGTCATCGCTGCGATCGCGTCGGGCAACCCGTCTGGGATCAGCAGCAGATTGTGACGCACGATTGGGGCAGGGATCTTGAGATATTGGGCAAAGGTGCCGTTGTTAAAACTCAAATCGGTACAGAGCGAATATTCTTGACGATGGCAGAAAAAACAGGTCATGCAGGGCGCAGAATTATTCGCGACCACGCGATCGCCAAGGTTCCACCCTGTCACCCCTTGCCCCAGCGCCACAATTTGCCCTGCCGCCTCATGCCCAAATGGGGTTGGCGGCGTTAGCATCTTGGCATGACCTCCTCGCCGCCACACTTTGAGGTCTGTTCCACAGGTTGTTGCCACTCCCACTCGCATCACCACTTCTCCAGGTTGCGGCGTGGGATCGGGAACTGTTTCTAGGCGTAAATCTTCTTGACCGTATAGTAATGCGGCTAACACGCGAACTCTCTAAACTCAATTGCTCCCAAATCTTACAAGGTTTTGTTACGCTGCGAGGTGCCCTGCGATCGCAACCGCTGTCTGTCCCGGTTTCATGCTAAATTTGCCCTCACCCCAACGTCCTCTGTAACCGATAGGCGTTGCGATCGCAACCCTACCCCTTTCCAAACCCTTCTAAACCTCTTGTCTCCCTCATGCGCCTCCTCTGCCTCAGCAACGGTCACGGTGAAGATATCATCGCTCTCCGCATTCTTCAAGCTTTGCAACACCATCCTGACTGCCCCACCATTTACGCCCTGCCAATTGTGGGCGAGGGGCACGTTTACCAAACGGCTGGGGTTCCACTCATTGGCTCGGTCAAGGCAATGCCGTCGGGAGGGTTTGTTTATATGGACGGGCGGCAGTTAGCGCGAGATCTTCAAGGCGGACTGATCACCCTCACCCTAGACCAAATAAAAGCGGTGCGATCGTGGGCAAACGAAGGCGGAGCATCGCTGATTTTAGCTGTGGGCGATATTGTGCCGATGCTGTTTGCCTGGATAAGTGGCGTACCGTTTGCCTTTGTTGGCACGGCTAAATCGGAATATTATTTACGGGATGAAACCGGATGGTTGCCCCGTTCCTCATGGTGGGACGATCGCATCGAGCGCTCGACCGGATGCATTTATCAACCGTGGGATCGTTGGCTAATGCAACGCCCCCAGTGTAAAGCGGTATTTCCCCGCGATCGCATCACCAGCCAAATTCTTCAGCGCTTCAACGTTCCTGCCTTCGACTTGGGCAATCCTATGATGGACGGCTTAGAGTTAAACGGCTTAGAGTTAAACGGCTCACCGCTAGATCGCCCAGAAAATAGCTCAGACTGGAGCGCTTCTCGCCCCCTGACACTGGCGCTGATTCCCGGTTCTCGCCCGCCCGAAGTCTTCGCCAACTGGGAACTCATTTTGCGATCGCTAGATGGCGTTGTTGAAGCACGTCCGGTAAATTGCCTAGCCGCGATCGCGCCCAAACTCGATCTCGACGAATTTCACCAGCAGCTATTAACTTATCGCTGGCAACAAACAAACGAAAATAGTTATACGATTGGTCTTAGCAATAAAAAATCAACGTTAACGCTAATACCAGGGCAATTCGCAGAATGCATTCAAAAATCTGATGTTGCGATCGCCCTGGCTGGCACTGCCACCGAACAATTTGTCGGTCTTGGCAAACCTGTGATCACAATGCCAGGAGCAGGACCTCAGTTTACACCTGCCTTTGCCGAAGCGCAGACTCGCCTGCTAGGAGCCTCTGTCACCTTAGTTTCACAGCCAAATCAGGTTGCCGATGCCCTGCGATCGCTGCTGAACAACCCTGATCACCTGAGTGCGATCGCAGAAAATGGTCGTCGTCGCATGGGCAACCCTGGAGCCGCAGACCGCATTGCTCAGCAGCTAATCTGGCAGATGCAGAAAATATCGTAGCGGAGTTGATGGAAGCCTCAACCCTCAGAAATCTCCTAACGACAGGGGCGGTTGCGAGAAACTGGGCGGGTTGTTATACCAAATTGATTTGCGATCGCGATAGATCCGACCCCTCCCAACCTCTTCTTGGTAAGGGGAGGAGCCATAGGCGGTGGGGTTTCAGCACGCCTTGGCGACTCACCGATCTGTCGCATCTACTGTTTAAATTGATGTTAAATCTCATGAGTGGTTTGGAACCACCATGTCCGTTAGGATTGGTTATTGTGTGTATATCTATAAAACTATTGCATACAAAATTAGCTGTTAAATCTATCATTCAAGCGATAACAATATCTCTCAGCAAATTCTCAGGCATGGATCAGGTTGTATTCAGCAACACGATTTAATCTAACAATAGAAGAACTAAGAAGTGAGCCAAACCTTGATTTCGTCCTTGCTTCAAGCTTTCTTTCTTAAGCGATCGCAAGAGAAGGGATGCAGGCGGCGGGGGCAAATCTGAAAGTTTAGACATCGATTTAGCAACGTCAAAAAATTAAGCCTGTGCATCTTGTTTACATGAGTAAATTCGATATATAAACGCTTAATTTATGGTAGTGGAAGCACTTCTGACATCAGTTCTAACAACCTTAATGATTAAAGAACATGAAACGTTTTATCCGTAGCAGTGTAGCCGCCTTCTTGTTTACCGCTCTAGCAACCACCTCTGCCTCTGCTGCACCACGAGTAGCAACAACGCAAGCTACGCAGCAACTACGCCTCAATTCTTCGGCTCCGTTGATCAGCAGTTCTGCTTTGGTCAATGATCACCACATTATTCGAGTTGCGGTAGGGGGCATGGCGCTAGAAGATATCAGGGTGCAGATCCCACCTCAAATGGGAAGGCTTACTCAGGTGCGGGTTTTAGATGGGGCTGGTAGAGCGATTCCAGCTAAGATTGCGTCGAGCAGAGAGGAAGTCGCGATCGCGTTTGAGCAGCCCGTTGAGACAGGGCAGACGGTGCAAATCAAGATGTCCAGTGTACGAGCCTTTGAGCATGAAGACAGCACGTTATTTTACAGCATCACAGCAAAACGGGTCGGCATTGCCAGCACCATTCCTGTTGGAACTGCCAGAATCGACGGTTTAACTAGGGGCTAAACGATGAGGTTTTGTAGCCTTTCTGCGATGAGGGTTACAAAATCTCATTATTCGACAAACTGCTTCAGCATATCAAGGGAGATTTGATCATGAAATTGAGTGATTGGTTAGTATCGAGCCTCGCAGTCGTTGCGATCTCAGGGTGTGGACAAACGGCTTCAAATCAAGCGTCCGAAGGCCCCGCTTCGTCTAGCGTCGCGCCTACCTTGGCGCAGTCTTCGCCCTCTGCAACGGTAAGCGCGCAGTCTTCACCGGCGGCGATGGCAGCAGGCGCGCCCATTGCTTCGGGCATATTTGCCTCCGGAGAGCATCCAACTCAGGGAACGGTGAATCTGATTACCCAAGATGGCAAAGCCTTTCTAGAACTCGATCCAGGGTTCAAAACGTCGGAGATGGGACCTGATCTGGTCATTGCATTACATCGATCCGCCAATGTTCTAGAGCCAGCCAAAGCCCCTGCTTATGCCCTCAAAGAAGGAGAATACGTAGTTGTGGCTCCTCTAAAAGCTTACCGTGGCGCACAGCGCTATGAGATTCCAGCAGGCGTCAACTTAGCAGATTACAAATCTGCTGTCATCTGGTGTCGTAAGTTTAATGCCACCTTTGGCAGTGCTAAATTGGGCGCTTAATGGCTGGCTCTGTGTTTTTGAAGGCGTTGAATTGCGCTCATTAGAACCAAGTAGCCCATCATAATAGGTTTGCTGCCGCGATCGTAACCCCTGCGATCGCGGTTTTTGAACGCTATTCTAGAATCTCTCCTAACATAACAAACCCTGCGAGCGATCGAGCCTTTCTACCGGCTTTCGCTTCGCTATTTTGAATCGAGGAATTTTGCCTCTGCTCCGGGCTGCCGTTCAGAATGGCGAGTATACCAGTATGCCCAAGCGATCAGCACTGCCTGAAGTGGCAATCTGCCCCAATACAACGCTTGGTTCTGAGGAATTCCTTCTAGCTTAATGTTGTGCAGCGCCATGTAGATATTGGCAGGAAACACGGCGATAAACAGAGCGATTAATCCCCAAGCGGCGGCTACACTGACAGACGGAATCAACAAACCAATACCACCTAAAATTTCAAAGACGCCACTGATGTACACAGATGCAAACGGTGGAAACGGTGGTGGCACAATGCGAGCAAATTGGTCTGGTTTAATAAAGTGAGCGCTACCAACAATGATCAGTGCTATGGATAAAATAATCCGCAGAATTTCTTTACGACGGTAGCGCAAATGCTGAGAAGAATTCATAAAAGAACGCTGAATTTACTATCGGTTAACGCTTCACACCGATTGAGGTTACAGGATTGAGCATTGCTTTTGCATCTACCCAAAGTTAGCTCAGATTTTGCACCAGGCTGAATGTGTGCTGCTCTCACTACTCCTAAAGCGAGCCGCCGGAGCACAGAAGCGCCTTCGCTCGCATAGCCTAAAAGCTTGATTCCTCCGTCTTTTGACCCCTTTCAACACGGTTTTCTACTACTGTTCCTTCAAAAGTATATTGATAGTTTTATCTTATTCAAACAAATTTATCAAGATACTTGATATTAATTATCATTAGCTGTATAGTTTTTGCCATAGCAATTAGCGCCCTAAAGCCTTAAAATGCTTACTCTGACGGTGGTATTCTCCGTTACGGTTGCTTTTGAACATCTGAATGATTTTACCTGTAATTGCAATAACCTCTGGTTAAGGCAACTTTTATTCAAAGTAAAAACGGCAGCAAAGCAACGTGACCTTATCTAGCGGCAAGCCATGACTCGTCTTTCTTTTTCACTGACAAAACCTTGGCAACATCTCACTTTGGTTCAAAATTATCCTGCCTTGGTGACTGTCGTATTGACTGTGGTGTTAGTGCTAACGATCGGGTTGTCACTCACTCAAGGCTCTGTATCCTTAACGGGAACAGAAGTATGGCAAGCTATTTTGCGATCGGGCAGCCCCATGCAGCAGACTATTATTTGGGAGTTGCGGCTACCGCGAATCATTGCAGGAGTATTGGTTGGCGCATCCCTGGGAATGTCGGGTGCATTGCTGCAAGGCATGTTGCGAAATAGTCTAGCAGATGCTTATATACTGGGCATTTCAGCAGGTGCAGGACTTGTTGCGATCGTGCTGATCACGTTAGGATTATTTCTCACCTGGGTTCCTCTTGCAGCTTGGCTAGGTGCAATTTTAGTCTCTCTTTTGGTTTATACGCTGGCTAGAACAAGCGTTGGAATTTCTATTGAGCGATTGATTCTTGGCGGCGTTGCTTTTAGTTTCCTATTATTTTCAATTCAAACCGTCTTTCTACTCTTTGCAGAAGAAGGCAGAGTGCAAGCTGCACTGATTTGGCTTACCGGGAGTTTGAATGGGCGGGGTTGGTCGGAAGTCAAAATGTCATTTCCTTACATTGCGATCGCGCTCTTGCTCGGCAGCACGTTAGGCAAAACCATGAATGTGCTGAGTTTAGGCGATGATCTAGCCGTTGGGTTAGGCATTTCCTTAGGGCGATCGCGGATTTGGATAGGAGCGATCGCCACCTTGCTCGCTGCTAGCGCCGTCAGCATTGCAGGACTAGTCGGATTTGTGGGGCTAGTGGTGCCCCATGGCGTCCGTCTGTTGGTAGGAGCCGATTATCGATGGGTGCTGCCGCTCTCTGCGATCGCTGGGGCTTGGGTGCTCACGCTATCGGATCTTTTAGCCCGGTTGGGGGCAATAGAACTGCCGGTTGGAGCGGTGACTTCCCTTTTAGGCTGCCCCTTATTTATTGTGCTGCTCTATCGTCGCTCTAAACTGGCAAAAGGATTTTAGCCCAAGGATTTTAGCCCTATGTCTCTCCTAGAAATTCAAAACGTGTCGGGTGGGTATGAGGGGCAGTCGATCGTGCGCGATATTTTTCTATCGCTACAGTCGGGAGAATGGCTGAGTCTGATCGGCGCAAACGGATCGGGGAAGTCAACACTATTAAAGCTTATCAGTCGAGCTTTAGCACCATACCACGGCGTTGTATTGCTCGATGGCAAAGCGATTCATACTCAGCCTGCTCAAGCCATTGCTCAGCAGCTTGCGTTTTTGCCACAACAGCAAACCATTCCCACTGGGCTAACGGTGCAGCAGCTTGTCAGTTTAGGACGAGCGCCGCATCAACCTTGGTGGCAGTGGGATTTAAGCGCTCGCGATCGCGTCCTTGTCAATCATGCGATCGCGCAAACGCAGTTACAACCCTTGCAAGATCGCCCAGTTGAGCAACTCTCTGGCGGCGAGCGACAGCGTGCTTTTCTGGCATTAGCATTGGCGCAAGATCCAAAAATTTTATTGCTAGATGAACCCACTACCTATTTAGATTTGCGTCACCAATTAGAGTTGTTAGATCAGTTGAGTTATCTCAATCGAGATAATCACTTAACGATCATCACAGTGTTGCACGATATTAATCTGGCTGCTCGCTACAGCGATCGATTAGCCATGTTGCGAGAGGGGTGTTTATGGGCAGTCGGAGAGCCAGAAAATGTCTTGACTCCTGAAACCTTGCTCAATGTTTTTGGCATTAGAGCCGTTGCTCTCGACACTCCGGTTGGTTTACAAATTTGTCCTATTTCGGCTGCATCTACCGAATCCTCAGCCCCATCGTTATCTGAGTCATTTTCTGAGCCAATATCTGAGTCAATGCCATCATCATGTTCACCTCATCGAGACCTATGATCGTTAGCCTTCGGTTAGTTCAAGCTGTTTCTGTTTTGGTTTCCAGCTTTTTTGTTGCCCTCCAAGCAACCAGCGCAACGCCAAGTTCTGAGTCAAATTTACAATCTCAATCGAGTATTCCCCGCATCAAAGACATCACCCATCCTGCAACGGAAGCTCGATTGCTAGGGCAAACACCTCTTACAGTAGAAGAAGAAATTGAAGAGGAAATTGAAGAGGAAATCAGTGTTACGGGCACTCGGAGTCCCCGTGCTGTTCGGGATTCTGCCGGAACCATTTCCGTTTTTGACCTCACCGATCTCGAAACAAATTTTGTTCGAGATATTGAAGATTTGATTCGCTATGAACCCGGAATTTCGGTTAGCAACCGTCCGACTCGGGGCAGAAATTCTAGTTTCAATATTCGCGGCATTGATGGAAATCGTGTCCTGATTCAGGTAGATGGGGTGCGAGTTCCAGATATTCTAAACATGACGAATACAAGCCGCGATGTCGTTGATTTTGATGCCCTCAGACGGGTCGAAATCATTCGAGGTGCAGCCTCTACGCTGTATGGCAGCGATGCGATCGGGGGCGTAGTTTCCTACATTACAAAAGATCCTCAAGACTTTCTCAATATTTTTGGCAAAAATTCGTATTTTAGCGGCAAAGTCTCATTTGATAGTGTTGACAACAATTTGTCTGAAACGTTTACAACTGCTGCAAAAGATGGCAACACCTCTGTTTTGCTGCTGTACACTCGCCGAGATGGAAATGAAGTTAAGAACAATAGTACTCTTGATCCTAATCCTCAGACCGTAGATGGAAATAACGTTCTCGGTAAAATTGTGCATCGGCTGAATGACTTTAATACGCTGAAGCTGACCGGAGAGTTTTTCGATCGACAAGTTGATACGCAAGTTTTGAGCGCCGCAAGTCCCCTTCCTGGACCTCCTGGCTCGCGGCTGATTAGGCAAGATGCCGAAGACTATGCTAAGCGAGGACGGATCAGCTTAGGCTACGAGTTTAACAATCCGAATAGCGCCTGGGTGCAGAACGTGCGATCGCAGATCTATTACCAAGATGCTCAGACCACAGAATACAGCGAACAACAGCGCCAAATCGGAAGTTCTAGCCGTCGTCGAGTTACCAAAAACGAATTCAGTCAAGCGATCGTTGGGGGCAACACTCAGATCCAAAGCAATTTCAAAACTGGGAGCCTTTCCCATCGGTTGACCTACGGGTTTGATCTGTTTAACACAGCCACCTCTCGCCCTAGAGACGCAACAGAGTTTAACCTTACGACTGGCGCAGTGACTAAAAATGTGTTTGGTGAACAGTTTCCCAATAAAACTTTTCCTGACACCAATACCTTTCAACTTGGCATTTATGTACAAGACGAAATTGAATTTGCAAACGGTCGAATTACTTTGATCCCTGGCATTCGCTATGACTACTACAAACTTAATCCCAATTCCGATGATGCTGATTTTGCTCGCATTAACACTGCCAATTATCAAGTAGAGGCATTAGCAGCATCTTCAGTGTCACCCAAGTTTGGCATCGTTGCAAAACTCACGCCACAACTTTCGGCATTTGCTCAGTATGCACGAGGGTTTCGCAGCCCACCTTACAATGATGCCGCGATCGCATTTACTAATTTTGCGGCGTTCTACACCGTCTTACCCAATGCCAACCTAGAGCCAGAAACCAGCAACGGCTTTGAAGCCGGACTGCGCTACAACTCTTTGCAAGCCAACTTGGGCATCACCGGATTCTACAATCGATATAAAAACTTTATCGATACTGTGTTTGTGGGCACGGTTCCTATTGGGGCGCAAAACTTTCAGCAGTTTCAAGCCCGGAACCTAAAAGGAGCCGAAATTTATGGAGTGGAAGCCAAGGGTGAATGGCGCTTTAACCGTCGATCGGATGGGTTAAGTCTATTTAGTGCGCTGGCATTTGCGGAGGGAAACAACCTCGAAACCGATCAGCCCTTAAACTCAGTCGATCCCTTTAAGGCAGTGGTTGGGCTGAAATATCAAGCCCCCAACGATCGCTGGGGCGCGCAACTGGTGACCACCCTCGTTGCCGCCAAAGATCGAATCGACCGGACGGAAACGCCCAATCAGTTTGAGCCAAAAGGCTATACAACCGTTGATTTGCTTGGGTACTACAACATTAGTGACAACGTATTGTTTAACATTGGAGTGTATAACTTGTTCAATCAAAGATATTTCCGGTATGGAGATGTGCGCGGGTTGACCAGCAGCGATCGCAATCTTGATCTCTACACACAGCCAGGAACCAGTGTAGCAGCCAGTCTCAAGGTACAATTTTAGGAGGTATGATGATGAACTCTTGGATGCTTCGATGGGTTGGCTTGGGATTGTGTCTTGCCTTAGGGGCTTGTTCGCAGCCTCCAACGGCTTCAAATTCTCCCGCAAACCCAGCCTCGGTAACGCCAACTCCTCAGCCAAATGTAGCGCGTGTCATTGCCCTGACTTCGTTAACGGCTGATCTGGTGCAGCGACTAGATGGCAAAAAACTAGTTGGCATTCCGGGAAGCAGTCTCCTGAGACAAGATCAGCGCTTTAAGGCGCTTCCTACCGTCAGCGAGGGGCGCACCAGTCCTAATTTGGAAGCGATCGTGGCACTCCAGCCTGATCTGGTCATTGGGGCATCAAGTTTTCATGCCGATGTTGCAAAACGATTGAACGAGTCAGGAATTCGGACTTTGCTCACCGAAGTCAATAGTTGGGAAAATTTGGAAACGCTAACAACAACCCTGGCGGCAACGCTGAGCGCCGATCCTGAGCCATTGTTGCAAGAATATCGAGCGTTCCTTGCAGATGCTCCTAAAATGGCACCTTCGACCTTGGTGTTAGCCAATCCAAAGCCGTTGCTTTCCCCCAATAAGGCAAGCTGGGCCGGAGATACGTTGGCTCGCTTTGGTGCCAAAAATGTGGCGGCAGACCTTCAGGGCGGAGCAGAATTTTCAGGGTATGCCCTGCTTTCTCCTGAGAAAGTGCTGGAGGTGAATCCAGAGGTGATTATTTTGGTGAGTACGGGTGAAGGAGTGGTTGAGCAATTTAAATCAAATCCGATTTGGAATCAACTAAAAGCAGTGAGCAATAATCGAGTATATGTTTTGGATTACTACGGATTGGTCAATCCGGGTAGCATCGATGCCATCAAACAAGCCTGCACAACGTTGAAGCAACAAGTTTTTGCAAATCAGCCCGGAATCAGATAGCAGTTTTCGGCAGTTCGCCAAATCCGCCACCCCCAGGAGTTTCAATCACAAATACATCACCAGCCTGCATCTCTACTTCGGCTTTACCGCCCAGTAGCTTGATTTGACCATCCCGACGCTGAAGATAGTTTCGTCCCACTTGCCCAGGTTCTCCTCCGTGCAACCCAAACGGCTGAACAACGCGATGACCTGACAAAATAGCAGCTGTCATTGCTTCCCGAAATCGGATGCGTCGGGTAACACCATTTCCGCCTTGGTAGAGACCCTTACCTCCACTATCAGGACGAATAGAAAAATCTTCTAGCAAGACAGGAAATCGCCATTCTAAAACTTCTGGATCGGTGAGGCGAGAATTGGTCATATGCGTTTGAACAGCATCGGTTCCATCAAACGTAGAACCTGCACCAGAGCCACCGCAAATTGTTTCATAGTATTGATACTGTTGATTCCCAAAGGTGAAATTATTCATTGTTCCTTGTGATGCAGCCAGCATTCCTAGCGCGCCATACAAAGCGTTGGTTATGGCTTGCGACGTTTCAACATTTCCAGCGACGATCGCGGCAGGATAGGTAGGATTAAGCAAACATTTTTCTGGAACGATGATGTTTAGCGGTTTAAGACAGCCTGCATTTAGGGGGATCTCATCGTCTAGCAACGTCCGAAACACATACAGAACGGCAGCTTTGCAGACAGCTAGCGGCGCATTGAAGTTGGTGGGCTGTTGAGGGGATGTTCCGGTGAAGTCAATTGTGGCAGTGCGATCGCTAGAATTGATTGTGACACCAACTTGAATCTGGCTACCGTCATCCATTTTGTAAGTAAAGCTGCCGTTTTGCAGCGCCTCAATAGCGTTTCGCACCGCCGCTTCGGCATTGGTTTGGACATGCTGCATATACGCTTGAGTCGTGTCTAACCCGAAGTGCGCGATCAGGGTTCGGAGGTCTTGCACGCCGCGCTCGTTGGCGGCAATTTGCGCTTTTAGATCCGCTAAATTTTGCTGAGGATTGCGGGCAGGGTAGGGCGAATGGGTGAGCAAATCGAGCATGACTTGCTCTTGAAATTGACCGTGATCGACGAGTTTAATATTGTCGATTAAGATGCCTTCTTGAGCGATCGCGGTGCTGTTGGGAGGCATCGATCCGGGGGTGATTCCGCCAATGTCAGCATGGTGCCCTCTAGAGGCGACGAAAAACAAGGGTGATGCAGAATTTTTAGCGTTGGCGGTTGTGAATACGGGCGTAATAACGGTAATGTCAGGTAAATGAGTTCCACCGTTATACGGATTGTTGGAAACGTAAACATCTCCTGGCTGAAATGCGTTGTCGTATGCATTAACCAAAGCGATCACACTATCGCTCATCGAACCGAGATGCACTGGGATATGAGGAGCATTTGCAACTAGTTGACCATGGTGATCGAAAATGGCGCAGGAAAAATCTAGGCGCTCTTTAATGTTGACAGAAGAACTTGTGTTTTGCAGGGCAAAGCCCATTTGCTCTGCGATCGCAGTAAACGAATAATTGAAAATCTCAAGCAACACTGGATCAGGCTTGGTAGAAATGATCGCATAAGAGTGATGGTTTCCAGCCGAACAATGAATGTTGCGAAGAATGAGATGTCCATGTTCAGTCATTTCAGCTTGCCAACCTGGTTCGATAAGGTTGGTGCCCGTCGGCTCGATCACCAGAGCCGGGCTAGAAATAACATCGTGCGATCGCAAGTCTTCTCTCCGAAAAATCGGGGTAGCCTGCCACGCACCACCAATGTATACCTGCTCTATTGCAACAGGGGTGAGCAACGTTGTGCGAGGAATTGAACGATCAGGTTCTATTGCTAAATCTGTTGCTGAGATCGTTTCTGTAGAGATTGCCTCAACCACCAATGGTTTGTTTGGTGAAACAAAGCCAAATCGTTGTTGATAGCATTCCTCAAAATATTGAACTATACGATCCAAAGTATTCATTTCAACAATCAACGCTGAGTCTTCTCCCACATATCGCAAATGAACTCGTCGAATTACATCAGTCGGAGTTGCACCTTGTTGATTTAGTTGTGATTCTCCGTCTGCTATCAGCCGCGCAAACTGGTTTTCAAGCTCTTGCAATACCCCATCACAGAGGTCTTTCTCGATCGCACATTCCCGCAATACTCGCTGGTCGGCAAGTCCCATTCCGTAAGCCGAAAGCACCCCTGCATAAGGATGTAAGAAGATTTGCGAGATGCCCAACGTCTCTGCGATCGCACAGGCATGTTGCCCCCCCGCCCCGCCGAAGCAGCAGAGCGTATAATCGGTGATGTCATAACCCCGCTGAACCGAGATTTTTTTGATCGCACTTGCCATTTTTTCCACTGCGATCGCAAGAAAGCCCTGTGCTACATCTTCTGGTAACACTGGGTTTCCCGTGGCAGTTTCAATGTCTGATGCAAGCTCGGTAAATTTCTGGCGCACAATTTCAGGATCGATCGGTAAATCTCCTGTTGCCCCAAACACCTGCGGAAAGAAATCGGGCTGCAACCGACCGAGCATCACATTACAGTCGGTGATGGTCAGCGCCCCGCCCTTGCGATAGCACGCCGGTCCCGGATCTGCCCCCGCCGAGTCTGAACTGACCCGATAGCGGCTGCCATCAAACCGCACGATCGAGCCGCCCCCCGCCGCCACAGTGTGAATTGCCATCATCGGCGATCGCACTCGCACCCCTGCCACTTCGGTTTCAAACGTGCGCTCATATTCGCCGTTGTAGTGGGCAACATCGGTCGAGGTGCCGCCCATATCAAACGTGATGATTTTGGTGAATCCGGCGCGATCGCTGGTCTGCACTGCGCCCACAATTCCCCCGGCTGGACCCGACAAAATGCTGTCTTTCCCCCCAAAAAACCGGGCGTCGGTCAATCCACCGTTCGACTGCATCATCAGCAACCGAGGTCGAGTTGCCGTCTGATCAAATGCCTTTGCCAATCGATCGACATAGCGGCGCAAAATGGGCGACAGGTAAGCATCGACCACTGTTGTATCACCGCGACTGATCAGTTTCATCAATGGGCTGACCTGGTGAGAAACTGAAACGTGAGTAAACCCGATGCGGTGCGCGATCGCGGCGACCTGCTGTTCGTGGTGCGGATACCGGTAGCCGTGCAGGAATGCGATCGCACAGGAACAAATACCCAAATCAAACGCTTTTTGTAATGCAAAGGTCAATCGCAATTCTACATCAGATGAAATCGGTAAAAGCTCCTCGCCTTGGGCACTATAGCGTTCCTCAACTTCGATCACTCGCTCATAGAGCATCTCTGGCAACACAATCTCACGGGCAAAAATATTGGGGCGATTTTGATATCCAATTCGCAACGCATCCCGAAAGCCATGGGTAACGATTAAAAGGGTGCGATCGCCGTTGCGTTCTAGCAGCGCATTCGTTGCGACTGTCGTTCCCATTTTGATGACTTCGATTTGTTCTGATGGAATAGGCTGATCGGGTGCGATGCCAAGCAGATCTCGGATTCCTTGCAAAGGCGCGTCATCATAGCGTTCTGGATTGTCTGACAGCAGTTTGTGAATCACCAGAGTGCCATCCGGTTTCCGAGCCACAATATCGGTAAACGTGCCGCCGCGATCGATCCAAAATTGCCAACGAGACATACAGAATTTAAGCAAAGATGTTGATCATTCTATCGATACTCTTGACAAGCTCCTCTCAAAATGAGAGGACTTAGCATGATTGATATTTATTATTATGAAAAACTTAAAAATAGAATATGCATTTAATTACAGACCGGAATCTACGAGTAGACGCTGAGCAGTATCCCAACGTCAAGAACCAAGTAGAGGCATGGCTCTCAACTGTCAAAAAAGCGAAATGGCAGAATAATTTAGAAGAAGTTCGTAAAATCTACAAGGAGACTGAAGCGGTTGGAAACTTTACCATCTTTAACATTAAAGGCAATGACTATCGATTAATTGTCAGCATCAACTACGAAAACCAAATGATTTACTACAGATAATACTTCTTAACTCATAGCGAATATAACAAAGACAGATGGAAAGATGACCCTCACTTTTGATAAGGATGCATACCGCAATTTGCTGACTGAGGTGACTCCTAAAGTCATTGAGACAGAAGAAGAGTACGATCAGGCGTTAGCGATCGCAGAACGGCTTTTCTTTGCGAAAAACCACACTCCTGAAGAACGAGCGTTGCTCAAGTTAGTCGTGACGTTGATCGAGGTATATGAGACTGAGACTTATCCGATGGACAAACCTGCACCGCATGAAATTCTTCAGCATATTTTAGAATCAAGCGGAACTCGTCAAGCCGATTTAGTTGGCATTGTTGGATCGAGCGGCGTCGTTTCAGAAATCGTGAATGGAAAGCGATCGATTAGCAAAGCACAAGCTAAAGCATTGGGTGAGTTTTTTCATATCTCACCCAGCTTGTTTATTTAACCATCCAGCGTTTGATCCCATCGTCTAGGGTTAGACCTCTGAGGCATGCTGTGGAACTTTCGTCTTGACCAGCACCGAGTCCAGGGTTTTCAGCAGTTCTTGAGCCGTGTAGGGCTTAGACAAAAAGGCGCTCACCCCTGCCTCCATGGCTGCTGTCACTTTCTCGGTCGAAGACAATCCACTCACCGCGATAATCTTGACTAACGGATTAATGCGCCTCAAAATGCCGATCGCGGTTAAACCCGCCATATTTGGCATCATCATATCCATCAAAACAGCGCTCACTCTGTCCTTGTGCTGGGCATAGAGCGCAATTGCCTCAATGCCATCATTGGCAACCAAGACGGTATAGCGATAGGTCTCTAATGACGCTTTCGTAATCTCCCGAATCGTCACCTCGTCGTCTACTACCAGCACGAGTTCTCCGTTGCCCAAAAGCGGTTCAGACTGGTCTATTTGCTGCATTTCCGCACCTTGCACGGCGGGCAAATACACTTTAAATTCAGTGCCTTGCCCAGGTTCGCTGTAGGCATTGACAAATCCCCCATGATTTCTAACAATGCCAATCACCGTTGACAGCCCTAGCCCTGTGCCTTTGCCCGCCTCTTTTGTTGTGAAAAATGGCTCAAAAATTCTATCTATTACCTCAGGTGCGATGCCCGTTCCCGTATCTGCGACAGAAATAACAATGTAAGACCCTGCCTCCGCCGCCAGATTCATTTGGGCGTAGGTGTGATCGATGAGGAGATTTTTAGCAGAAATGCTGAGCGTACCGCCCTCCAGCATCGCATCACGAGCATTGACGCAAAGATTCATCAGCACTTGATGCAGTTGGGTCGCATCTGCTGACGTTACCCAAAGGTGGGGTTCCAAGTCCATCCGGAGGGCGATCGCTTTGGGAAAGGTTCCGTCGATAATCTGCTTTAGCTCTAAAAGCAGATGCTGCACCTGGAGTTTGACGCGCTTGCCTTCGGCTCCTCGGGCAAACGACAACACCTGGTTAACCAATGCCGCACCCCGTCTAGCGTTGGTTTCCTGCATCTTCAGAAACCGTTGGGTAGACTCATCCATATCGCCCAGTTTAAGCTGGAGCAACTGCGCGATCGCAAGAATGGGCGTCAAAATATTGTTCAAATCGTGGGCGATGCCTCCCGCCAGCGTACCCAGGCTCTCAAGGCGCTGAGCATGGAGAAACTGCCGCTCAAGCTGTTTCTTCTGAGTAATGTCAGTATTCACAACCAGAATCGAGGTGAGTTGCCCCTCTGCCATGACCGATGTCCAACGGCTTTCTACCAAAACTTCCTTACCGTTTTTGGTCAGTTGAGGCAGTTCACCTTGCCACTTGCCGGTCTCCACCACCATTTTCTGAATCTCTTCAAGCTGAAGGGGAGGGTTTTGCCCTAACAAATCGCGGGCACTCATGGTCAGAGCTTCAGCCGTTGACCAACCGTAGAGTTGGTTCGCTCCTTTATTCCAAAATAAGATTTGATTGTCTAGGTTGAGAACCAAAATTGCATCGGTCGTCACATCAAGGAGCACCGCTTGTTCCCGAATTTTTTCCTCTGAGCGGCGACGTTCGCTAAGCTCGGCTTGAACTTGTTGGTAAAGCCCAGATTGCTGAATCGCGATCGCTAACTGTGTGGCCAAATGCTGAAGCAAGGTAAGCTCTAGCGCCTGCCATTGTCGGGCAGCCAAGCAGTGGTTGGCAACCAGCAAGCCCCATAGCTGCTCACCTTGCACAATTGGCACCACCACGTTGGCGCGCACTTGGAGACGAGCAAGCAAGTCACGGTGGCAGTTAGACAGGTTTTCGCTATCAATATCCGAAATGGCTTGAATCCGCCCCTGTTTATAAAGCTCACGAGTCGCAGGTTGGACAAAAAACGAGTCCGTAATTCGGGTTCCCTCGATCGACAGACATTCAGCAATAACGGATTCCACAGCAATTATGCCGCTCCAATCCGGTTCAAACCGATAGATAAATACCCGATCAACATCGAGCAACTGCCGAACTTCTGCCACAGCCGTGCTGAGGATCTCGTCTAGATTCAGCGATCGACGAATGCGTTGAGAAATTTCCATCACCAATCGCTCTTGGGCAACCTGCTGACGCAGCACTTCTTCTTGGCGCTGCCGTTCGGCAAACTCTGCCAGTTGTTCTGCACGGCTTTGAGATTCTCGTTTCGCTCGTTCTCGGTAGTTGCGAAAAAAGTCAGCTAAAGCAGGCTCGTCTGCCAAGAGAAAACTCAGATTTTTCTGCACTCGCTGATCGGCTTCATACGCCACTTCGGGATATGCTTCCATCCAGACATGACAGGTCTTTACGTAAGCAATGAAGACGATCAAATACTGATAGTTGACGACGCCCAAAATTCGGCGTAGCTCGAGGCGATAGGGTTCTGCTTGCTCGTGTTCTAGCGCAATAAAAATAGCGCAGGCGAGCAGGCTCTGTTCTAACTCTGAGGGTAGCGCTGACCCATCAAGGAGAAGAGCGGGCTGGGCTGCAAGTCGCGCGAGGTGCTGATCGACATCGGTTTCGATCGGCGGTGCGGTTTCTAGCAACTCTAGGACTTGTTGTGCCGATAACCCAAGCGGGCGCAAGGTGCAGCTATGACAGATCATGCAGTAGGGAACGGCACAAAAGCGCGACAGATAGGCAGACAGTTTCTCCTTAAATAGGGCGGGTAATGGGTTTTTGACGTAGGCAGTCAGGGTCTGTTGCCACATGTTTTCTAGCACCTGCGGCGTCGATTCTGCTGGCTCAAAGAAGGGAGGAACAAACCCAAAGGCTGCCTCAATTTCTGCCTTGATCTGCTGGCTCGTTCTTCTGAAAGGCACACCAGTTTCGAGGTGCAAGGCTGAATTTGCAACTTGCGACGTTACACTCTCAATTTGTTCAGAGTTAGTCATGGTGAGTGTGCGATCAGCGATAAGACAAGTGGTTTCTATCTAACAGTTTAAGACTTTGCTACTTTGGTTCAGATTTATTACCAAAAATATATAAGAAATGTGTAGTTTCATGTTTTAAAGCCTGTGGCGGGGGTGCGATCGTAGCTGTTCCGCCGCCGTTGAATAGAGCCGCGATCGCTCTAACATCTATCAGAGGTAAGGTTTGCTGACTATAACCACACAGAAAAGCCTTCTCTAGGATGCAGAGAAAGCTTTTATCACTTAACAAGTTGTTACAAATTAGTTAAGACAACAAATTAGTTAAGACAGTTGAGACAGCCGTTGCGAAAGCTCAGGATTGTACAGCCGCATATAGTTCCAGTAGTTGCCCAAAACCGATTTCACGTAGCCTCGCGTCTCCTGGTAGGGAATCTGCTCGACAAATTCATCAGCGTCTTGAGTTTTAGCCTTGCTGACCCACCCCCCAACCGCGCCCGGTCCAGCATTGTAGCTGGCGATCGCAAGCATTGAGTTGTTGGCGTATTCTTGATGGGTGTGATCTAAATACCAGGTGCCCAGGTTGATATTGTCCTGCGGATCGTCGAGCTTATATTCCTTCAGCTTGATGTTAGTGGCAATAAAAGAGGCGGTTTCGGGCATGACTTGCATCAACCCTGCGGCTCCAACACTAGAGCGGATGTTAGGCTCAAACCGGGATTCTTGGCGAATCAACGCTGTGACGAGCATCGGGTTGAGTTGGCGCTGTTGAGACCAACTTTCGATCTCTTCAACAAATGGGAAGGGATAGAGCGCTTGCCAGTAGGCGGGCTGTTGCACGAGGTGCTGGTAGTGTTCTTGATCTTCAGGCGTCTCGCGATCGCGCAAACTCGACACCATATAAATGCCGTCTAAGTTATCTCCTATCCCCAACCGCATGATGCCATCGGTAAACTGCTCTGCCACCGTTGGGTTGGTGCGATCTCGAAACTCAACCTGCCAATATGCCCAAGCATCGCGGTCTTGTCCCATTTGGTAGAGTTCTTTCATCGCGTCTGATCCTGCCAGCAACTCTGGACGGGCAGCAGGCTTTCGCACAGGCGGATTGAGCGATCGTACGGTGCTAAAGTCGCCGACATTCCAGCCCAGCATCCCGGCTGAACGCCACGCATAATAAGACTCCGGATGTTGCTTCAACACCTGCTCATACGCCTCCTTTGCCACTTCGTCTTGACCAAGGCGCTGAGACCACTTGCCAACCCAAAATCCAGCTTGGGCAGCAATGTCGCTCTTAGAGCGGCTCTTGAGAATCGGGGCTGCCCATTCTCTGGCAAGTTTAAGATCGCCTGCCTTGGCGCGATCTTGGGCATACGTCCATCGCATCTCAGCCGCTGCATTCGAGTCGGCATACTGGCTCAAAACGAGTTGTCGCATCATCGCTGCGGTTTTGGCGCTATTCAGCGTGTCGAGTTTTTTCGACTTTTCCAGTAACGCTTCAGCCGCCCGGCTCGGAAAGTGCTGAGCCACCTGATCGTAGTATGCGATCGCACTTTGCGGCGTATCTGCAAGGCTTGCCAACCGCATCAGCGCCAGTCCGGCTTCCTCAGACTTGGGAAACTGCCGCACCACTTGCTGATAGCGCGCCTCACTCCCGGCAGTTCCGGTGAGATGCAGCCCTCGACCAGAGCGATAGACATTTTGGGGGGTTTGGGGCGCACGGGAATACGCGATCGCGGCTTTGTCGTAAACCAGGTTTTCCCAATAGCCAAAGGCGATCGCGTCCCAATCGGCAGGCTTGAGTTGAGACGCAAACTCGCTGGTCAGCTTGTCGAGAATCTGGGTATAGCCTTTGGTGTCTACGCCATATTTTGCCAGGGTTAGCAGCACGGGCAACTGCTTTTGATTTTTCTGAAAGCGAAGTTTGGCAATTTCCAGCGATCGCGGATGCGCCGGAAACTGAGTCAGCGCTTGATCCCAATAGTTTGGATTATTTTTTCCCAATAAAAATAGTGCTTCGGCGGCGGCTGGATCGCCCTGATGCTGCTTCACGATCTCCTGCCACGCTGCGATCGCGTCCTTCTGCCTGCCTGCTGCCTGATAAGCTTGGGCACGCTTGAGCAAAATTTGCGGCGCTAACACAGGATAATCATTCTCTAAATTCTTCAACGGCTCTAACGCTTTCTCGCCTTGCCCTTGCGCCACCAAATCGCTCGCCAGCATATACCGAGCGCGGTTTCGCTCTAACGACGCATCACGCTTGTTGACCACGGCTTCCAGCGTTCCCGCCCGTTGTTGAGCAGACTGCGCTACCAAAGGGCTAACCACTTTGCCCGGTGCGCCGATCGTGTTTGGCTTAGAGCTAACGGTTTCTGGTGCTCCCAAATCCGCAGACGGCTGAGCGTCTTGCTTTAACAATTTCTCGATTGGCAATACTACGCCTGACACGAGCGCTAGCGCCCCGGCTCCGACTGCCAGTGAAATCCAAACCTTCCGTTCTTTCATCACCATCGATTATCTCCCAGGGGGTTGGGTAAAATCTCACAAGCTGTTAGCAGTTATAGCAAAAATCAATCTGTTCGTGACATGGAGCGGTATTGAGACTTGACGCAACAATGCAGCACCATCATTGCTCAATCCCCTCTCTTTTACCATCTAATTACATATACCGAACTCTAAACTTCTAGAGTACTCAATATAACTTTAAATACTTAAATTCTTTTCTAGCCAGTCCGGCGATTTGCCCCTTTGAGATGCCGCCTCATTGTTCAGTTTTAAGCAATACTAGAAACCAGTGATTGAACCCAATAAAAGGTAGTACTGGATGAATTTACGAGCAACGGAAACCTCGATCTTAGAGTGGGCAGGAGAGGGATTAGCGATTGGCATATTTGAGGGCGCAACTGACCTCACAGGCACCTTAGAAATCTTAGACAATAAGCTGTCAGGCGCGTTAAAAGATTTAATCACCGATACAGACTTTAAGGGCAAATCTGCCAGTAGCGCTTCAACTCGGATCACCGGCAGTCCCTTTCGCAAACTGATCTTGGTCGGGCTTGGTAAGGCAGAAACCGCCACGCTAGAAAGTCTCAGACGGGCAGGAGCTACCGCCGCCAAACTGGCGAAACGCAATCGCTGCAAAACCGTGGGCATTTATTTACCGGTTGTGAATGACGATGCTGCCGCTAGTGCCCAAGCGATCGCAGAAGGCGTTGAGCTTGCGCTGTATCAAGATCGTCGGTTTAAGTCAGAACCCGATGACAGTCTGCCGATCGAGCAGATCGAGTTATTAGAATTAGCCGGACAAGATGACGCGATCGCGAAAGCTCATAAAATTTGCTCTGGCGTATTTTTAGCTAGAGCCTTGGTCGCGGCTCCGGCAAATTATGTAACGCCGGTGACCCTGGCGGAAACGGCAAGCGCGATCGCATCAGAATTTGGCTTGCACTCAGAAATTCTTGAAAAAGAAGACTGTGAAAAATTGGGTATGGGAGCCTTTTTAGGCGTTGCTCAAGCGTCCGATTTGCCCCCCAAATTCATTCATTTAACCTACAAACCAGAAGGAACGGCGCGCAAGAAAGTCGCGATCATCGGCAAAGGTCTAACCTTCGACTCTGGAGGTCTCAACATCAAAGGCGCAGGCAGCGGCATCGAAATGATGAAAACCGATATGGGCGGTGCAGGGGCAACCCTCGGAGCCGCCAAAGCGATCGCGCAACTCAAACCCGATGTCGAAGTGCATTTCATCATCGCCGCGACAGAGAACATGATCAGCGGTCATGCCATTCACCCCGGTGATATTCTCACCGCTTCCAATGGGAAAACCATCGAGATCAACAACACCGACGCCGAAGGACGCCTCACCCTGGCAGATGCTCTCGTGTTTGCAGAAACGTTAGAAGTCGATGCGATCGTCGATCTGGCAACCTTAACCGGAGCCTGCGTCATTGCCTTGGGCGACAGCATCGCCGGATTATGGAGTCCAAATGATGCAGTTGCTGATCAACTCGTCAGCGCCTCTGAACAAGCCGGCGAAAAACTCTGGCGAATGCCCATGGAAGAGAAATACTTCGAGAGCATGAAATCAGGCATTGCCGACATGAAGAATACGGGTGCTCGGGCAGGCGGCGCAATCTCGGCTGCAATCTTCCTCAAACAGTTTGTTAAAGAGACCCCTTGGGCACACCTCGATATTGCAGGTCCCGTGTGGGCAGACAAGGAAAATAGCTATAACGGCGCAGGTGCAACGGGATACGGCGTCAGAACGTTAGTCAACTGGGTGATGAACTAACCCGGCGACCGGGCGGCACGCGGAAAGGACGGATACACCCAAAGGGACAATCCTCCACATCCGCCACCAAAGCCGCCGCACCCAAATCTGCCGCCACTGTTGCCTACTTGCGTTCTGGATGCGCCGAGTCTTCTACCGAAGGCGTGCCCAGCACATTAATCGCCCGAATCAGTTGGTAAAGCCGCCCCAAATCTCGCTGATTGAAATAAAGCATCAGACGGGGTAAATCAACCGTTTCGTCTTGTTTCTCTTCTGACAATGCCCTAGTTTTCTCGATTCTGCCTTTCACTAAAATATCGCTAAAGCGATCGTTGAGTTCTTCAACGGCAGCATCCGACAACTCCGATTTCAGCCGCATCACCAAATGTGCCCCCACATAGCGGCTAGAGTGATACACCTGATAAAAGCTAGAAATCGCATCACTCGCAACCTGCAAATCATCCGTTAAGGTATACAGGCTCGGATCGTCAGGGCTAATCAAGCCACGTTTTAATAGCTGCTTATCAATATATTCCGCCCAATCGTGCCAGTAGTTTCCTCCCGGTTTATCAATCAGCACTAACGGCACCGGTGCCGCCTTTCCAGTCTGAGTCAGCGTCAAGCACTCAAACGCCTCATCCTGCGTGCCAAAGCCCCCTGGAAATAGCGCCAACGCATCGCTTTCCTTTAAGAAGAAAACTTTTCGAGTAAAAAAATATTTAAACGGAACCAGCTTTGGATTACCTTGGATAAACAGATTCGCACCTTGCTCAAACGGTAGCTGAATGTTAAGACCAAACGAATTTTCGGCTCCTGCTCCCTCGTTTCCAGCTTGCATAATGCCGCCGCCTGCTCCAGTAATCACCATATAACCTTGAGCAGTAACACGCTGAGCAAAGTCCTTGGCCATTTCATATTCATCGGTACCGGGCTGAATCCGGGCAGACCCAAAAATAGCAATCTTCCGAACATGGCGGTAGGGGTAGAACGTGGTAAACGCCCGTTCCATATCCTGAACAGAGGCATTGAGAATCTTCCAGTCCAAGCGATCGATGTCTTCGCCAGCCACCCGAGTGATCATACTCAACGCTTGAGCAATTAGATCCCCGTGCTCTAGCTTCGGCAAGTGATCAATCAAGGCGTTTAGCGATGCTCGGAGCGCCTCAAGATCAATTGGTGATCGATCTGTTCTATGAATCTCAAAAGGATTCTGCTTTGCAAGATCCGAAGGATCAACAGCCATGAACTCCTCCACGCGATGGCACTTTATTTTAGTCGAGATTTTCAGGGGCTGTAAGATCTCGTCGTTACTGAAAAACGCCTCAGCTAAAAAACTAAGGCGCTAAATCTTGTAACTGATGACGACGCTTGAAAGGACAGAGATCAAGTTTGACTTAGAGATACTTCTCTAGCGTGTTTGATAGCGTTGTCTTAGGAACAGCACCGACGACCATATCCACGCGCTGCCCACCCTTGAAGATCATCAGAGTCGGGATGCTACGGATGGCGTATTTGCTCGCAATGCTGGGATTGTCGTCGGTGTTGACTTTAACGACCTTGACCTTGCCCTCAAACTGCGCGGCGATTTCATCTACCACAGGCGCTACCATGCGGCAGGGACCACACCAGGGTGCCCAGAAATCAACTAAAACGGGAACCTCGCTTTGCAGCACTTCTTGGTCGAAGGTTGAGTCTGTAACTTGTGCGGCTGCTGACATGCCTGAAAATCCTTGCCTATGCTCATTTGACAGAAATTCTACCATAGCAAAAACGACAGGTCTTGGTCGCAGAGCATATACAAATAGATACAATTTTAGTTCTGAAACGCGAGATAGACGATGGAAAAGGCAATGAAGGAAGGTCTGCGCTAGGTTCCGTATCAAAAATAAAATCGATTAATCGATCAAGCAAGGTTTGCTTACGAGAAAGTTCATCCGTTCCCCGTCGTTCCTATAGTTCCATAATTGCTGCCTCGGCTTGATCGGCTTTAGCAGTTATTCAACCTACTGAAGCTAATGAAAGCGAGAGGAAATTTGCCTCTGGAAAGGCTGTGATAATTTTACCCGTTATACGCCTTTTCCTGTGTCAGCGTTGTATTTCTAAGAGCGAGTTCTGCGATCGCTTGAGCAAAGGTTCCACTTCCTGTTAATGTGTGCTGTCCCACCGCCTGTCCGGAAGCGTTCTCAATCTGATATGCCACCATGTCTTCGCTCAAATTATCTTGCACCGTACTTTTTACCTGTTCAATCGCGCCACCCGACCCTGTTGCTCAATAGGTTTGCTAACGGTAGCGCAGCTAACTAAGGGTGCGTCTTGCTACGTCTTGCCTCTTTCTTTCGCTCTCGCCAGTTCTGCAAACTCAAGGTACAATCCCTAAAACCAAATATCGCCATCTTTCATCGATAGGGGAAATTTCGTATGTGGGAATTCGAGAACGGGCAAGACACATCTGAACACGAGGCTTCCTTGCCACGCTCCTTCAGAACTCAGCAGAGCCAATCGCGGCACCGCGCTCCTCAACGGCTCATCCCCGTTAGTCCGAGCAAAAGCCCTTCTCCCCAA
This sequence comes from Myxacorys almedinensis A, assembly GCF_010091945.1. Classification (GTDB taxonomy): domain Bacteria; phylum Cyanobacteriota; class Cyanobacteriia; order Leptolyngbyales; family Leptolyngbyaceae; genus Myxacorys; species Myxacorys almedinensis. The sequence goes on along the minus strand of NZ_WVIE01000026.1, from coordinate 29,965 downwards.
CCCACGCAAAGTAGATCTCTAAGGGAGCCACGTCGCGATGCAAAGAGCGACGTGGCAACAACGCGATCCACCGCGCAAAATGCAGGGTCTATTCGATCGGCACCCCAGAACGCGGCTGGAAAAACATCGCGGCGACGTCCATCACCCGAACCGCCTCACCGCCAATCCTATTGGCTAACGCTCCCGTTCCAGCTTTTCGCCTCATTGTCAAAAAGTAACCGGCGACGGTCATCCCTACCCCTAAAGCCCCTAGAGGGAACGACAGTGCCCCTCCAAGAACGCCGTTTGTCTGTGATGACACCGCTTGGAAATTCTTCTGCTACCCATCAGCCGCGTCGCTCGTCAAGACCGACTGTTGCAAACGAGCTTCGCCCCACCCGACCGCTCACCTCGCGGCTCAACTCCCCATCAACGCGGCGAGATCGCCCTCCCGCGTTTCGCCCTCGGACAGCATCAGGGCTTGCCATTTTATATGGAACCCGACTGTTGATTTTAGGCGTTGGGATTGGCGTCCTTGCAGGAACCATTCTCTCTGCTTGGGATCCTGCCACTCGCTTTTCGGCTGAGGCGCAAGCAGAGAAAACAGACGTTGCGGTTGCTCCGAGCCAGCCTGCTTTGCCGTTGTTAAAGCTCTCCGAAGAAATTGTGCCGCTCAAGGCTCAGGTTCAAGCCGTGATTGGCGCACCGCGCACCTCCGAAGGAACCGCGCCTCTGACTCAGCTAACGCCGGGCGTGATGGTTGTCGATCTAGATACTCATACCTTTCTAGATATCAACGCCTCAAACTCCTTTGCAGCGGCTAGCACGATTAAGGTTCCAGTGCTTGCTGCTTTTTTTCAAGAGGTAGATGCGGGGAAAATTCGCCTTGATGAAATGCTGACCATGCGCCCAGACCTGATCGCTACTGAGGCGGGCGATTTGCAGTATCAGCCACCCGGATCTCGGTTTTTGGCGCTAGAAGTGGTGACAAAAATGATCACGGTGAGCGACAACACTGCGACAAATATGATTATCGATCGGCTGGGCGGTAAAGATGCACTAAATCAGCGTTTTCAGACCTGGGGTTTAACCCATACGGCAATTCGGAATCCGCTACCTGACTTGGGCGGCACGAACACTACCAGCCCGAAAGACATGGCAACCCTGATGAGTATGATCAACAGTGGACAGATGGTGTCCTCGCGATCGCAAGCCCGAATGCTCGATATGATGCGGAATGTCGTGACCGATTCGTTGCTACCAAGGGGCTTAGGGGAAGGAGCGACGATCGCGCACAAAACTGGCGATATTGGGTCACTCGTCGGCGATATCGGCATGGTGGATATGCCCTCTGGCAAACGCTATGTCATCGGGGTCTTGGTCAAGCGTCCTCACAATGATGACAACGCTCAAAACCTGATTCGCCAAATCTCGACGCTGACCTATCAATATTTCGAGCGCTCTAGCCAGCCTGCCCCTCAGACCCCAGCGACTGAAGCGAATCCCCATCCGGGTAGTGCCAATCCTGCTAGCCCGGCACCCGCAAATCCGGCGGTTTCTCCAAGCGATCCTCAAGGGGCAAGCATTCCAAGACTCAAATCTGCCCAAAGCAATCCATGAGCAAACGGTAGTTAAAGTTGAACGGTTGGTGATTTAGTGAGCGACCTCTAGTTCATCCTCTTCGGAGGTTTTGAGATCGTCTAGCATTTGCCAAACCTCGTGCATCAAGGTATCTAAACCCAGGTGGGTGGCGGCTGAGATTTTGAAAACAGGCGTGTGGCTGAGCGATTCAAGCTCAGATGCGATCGCTTGGACTGCTTCACTGTCTACATCAACAGCATCGAGCTTGTTGAGCGCCAAGATTTGCGGACGATCGACCAAGCCCCGCCCGTAAGCGTTGAGTTCTTGTTGAATGGTCTTATAATCCGCGATCGCGGTTTCTGAGGTGACATCAACCAAATGTAAGAGCAGGCGAGTCCGCTCGACATGGCGCAAAAAGTCGTGTCCTAACCCGATCCCCATGTGGGCCCCTTCGATCAGTCCTGGAATGTCGGCAAACACAGTTCCGTCTCCCGTGGGTTTGCGAACAACTCCCAAATTTGGGATGAGTGTCGTGAAGGGATAGTCCGCAATCTTGGGGCGAGCAGACGATAGGGATGAAATCAGCGTTGATTTGCCCGCATTCGGCAACCCAATAATTCCGACTTCGGCAATCAGCTTAAGCTCTAGGCGCAACAAACGGCTTTCACCGGGCAGCCCTGGCAAGGCGTGTTCTGGCGCACGGTTGCGGTTGCTCAAGAAATGCTGATTTCCTAGCCCACCTTTTCCCCCAGCAGCCACGCAAAGGGTTTGCCCAGTTTCGGTGAGATCCCCAATCAATTCTCCGGTTTCAGCGTCGTAAACCATGGTGCCCCGAGGAATTTCAACGATGCGATCGCGCCCTCCGGCTCCCGTCCGATTATTTGGACCACCCCGCTGCCCATTGTCTGCCTTAAACAAACGGCTGTAGCGGAAATCTAATAGCGTTTGAAGATTTTCGTCCACCTTGAAAATGACTGAACCGCCTTTGCCGCCGTTTCCGCCTGAAGGCCCGCCCGCAGGTACATATTTTTCTCGCCGAAACGCGACGAGTCCATCGCCTCCATCTCCTGCCTGTACCTGAATTTCTGATTGATCGATAAATTGCATAGTGCTGCGATGAAATTCTCTCTGCTTTGATCATAGTCAGACGATGCCAACTTCATCAATACAAACCCTTTGCCCGGCTAATGATTTGGTCTGTATTATCAGTATAAAAAGGTTTAGAAGAACCTGAAAAATACTGAGAACTTTTTATGAAGTGATAGTGAAAGTATCGACATTCTTTCTAAGAGAATGTTAGTTTTTACGAACACGTTTTGGAGAGTCGCCTCCTGTAAACAGTGCATTGCCAAGTTTAGCAAACTCCTCTAACCGTTATTTAAACCTGAAACAACTCAGATGATGAACTTGATGAATCTTTCTAAAGCCGCGGCGATCGCAACTTTAGCCACTGCCGCGATCGCAGCATCTTCTGCCATCATGCCAAATTCGGCACAGGCATTTACTCTCGCAATCGATCCGCAGTTTGGTAGCACAGAGAACACAGGCTCTACTGCCAAACTAAATTTCGATTTTGTTCAAAGCGACTCTAACGTGTTGCTCAATTTGGGCATGACGAACAATACAAATGGCACTGTTGGGCTGGGAGCCAATCAGTCTAGCCTAGTTGGCGTTGCTTTTGATATCGTGTCTGGGCTAAACGTGTCGTTACAATCCTCCAACGGCAGCAATTTCACAAAGCTCTGGAAGAATGTATCCCTCCCACCTTATGGAACCTATGATGTTGGCATCAGCACTCCTCGAAAAAGCTTTGCAGGAGGCAACGCCAATTTAGGTCTAAAAGCAGGAGAGTCGGCAACGGTTAGCTTCCTCTTTAGTGGTACAAACCTCAACGCAAAAATCCTTGAAAGTGCGTTTCTAAGCGGGTTCAAGGATGGTTCGCTCAGCGTTGCAGGACGGTTTCAGCAAGTAGATGTTGGTGCTGGTAGTGATAAGGTAAGCGGCGGCATCGTGCAACCGCCCCCTCCTAAAAAAGTGCCTGAACCAAGCGCATTGTTGGGCATTTTAGCTGTTGGTGGGATGGGTCTCGGACGCAAAAAGCTGCAAGGCAAGGTCGTCAAAATTGCCCAGTCTGTTTAACCCTCGGAAAGACTAAACACAATCCCTTAAGGCTGCTCTGATGGTATCGATCAGGGCAGCTTTCATGGGTTTAGAGAGGCGATGGCTGAGCCGACTCCATTCAAAACCGTGGTGGCAGCTTAACTGGTGGGATCGCCTTCTGGTTCTGGAGTAAGTTTCTGCCCCAGTTTGGGTTCGGTTCCAGCCAGCAAACGCTGAATATTAGTGCGGTGTCGCCAAATTACATACGTGCCGCCTGCGATCGCAAATAAACAGTAAGACAAGGGTTGCCCAAATCCGAGCATTAAAATAGCGGCAGCGATCGCGCCTAAAATTGAGCTAATCGACACAATTCGGGTGATCGCAATACTCAACCCAAATACGCCCAACGTGCTGATCCCCACCATCCAATTCATCGCCAGTAAAATTCCCAAACTGGTCGCAACCGATTTTCCGCCCATGAAGTTTAGCCAGATCGATTTGCTGTGCCCCAGCAATGCCAGCAATCCCGCCAGCACTACCATCCAAGGCTGCCAAGTGGCAAGCCCTACGTCTACAACTTTTGTAAAATAGAGCCATCCAGGGAGATGCGCGAAGGCATATTTTACTGCCAAAATTGCGAATGCGCCTTTGAGAATATCGATCGCCAGAACTACGATCGCAGGCGCTTTTCCAACGGTTCTCAACACATTCGTCGCGCCTGTAGATCCTGAGCCTTCTTGGCGGATATCGATTCCTTTCAACATTCGCCCTGCCAGATAGCCCGTCGGAATCGAGCCAAGCAGATAGGCAAAAAGGAGCAGAAGTCCATTATTGATAAACCAGGGCAGCATAGAATATGCAAAAAAGGAGCAAAGATGGGCTTATTGTAAACGTAACGAGAGCCGAAAAATCAGCAACCCATTTCTTCACCCAGTTCTAGTAAAGGTACGATTGCTGCTGAACAAGCTGCTGCGGAGTCGGCGCAAACGCCAGCCATAACGGAAATTGCAGCAACGCTAAGCTGATCGCTTCTTCGGTTTCGTCGATCACAATGAGCGGTAAATATCCATCTTTTTCTAGCCGTTCTGCTTTGAGGGCAAGTTGTTCGGGGGTTTCAAACATAGTAATGCCGCGATCGCTGCCAAAGTCGCTGCGCGATACTCCCAGACAATCTTGCAACCCCCGTCGCCATTCGCCTAGCCGTTCTGGAGAGTTGGCAAGAATAAGCGTCCGCAGGCGATCATCGTAGAGGTTATACAAAATCGAAATAGTGGCAGAGGCAATCAGAATATTCTGCAATCGAGATCCCATCGTGCGGATTGCGCCTTTGCCGCCTTGGGTGAAAAACCAGTTTGAAACTCGCTCAGCGTGAACTGGCTCAAAGGTGCGACGTAGTTTCCAGACCGGTCCATAGTAGTCGGGCTGGTTGCGGAATTGATCGATAATGCTGCGAACTTGGCGTCCTTCGTCTTGAAATTTCTCTTCCGCAAATTTGGGAGTTGGCTTTTGCCGGGGTGCTTCTGAAGGCGTGATCCGTTCTACACTGCGAGGTGGCGGGATGGAGGGAACTGGTGCGGGTGACGTTTGTAGCTCTAGCTGATCTGCCGCGATCGCGAGGTCTTGCAAACTGCCGACCAGATAATCTTTGAAGCTCTGAACACGAATAGCAATATCTTGAGAGGCTCCGGCAAAGGTGGTTCGCATTTCGTTACGAATCCGATCTTGACGGCGTTCCAGTTGTTCGATCGCAAGTTGCAGGGTCTGCCTACGTTGCTCTAAATCACTCAAATTTTGCTGCACGAGCCGTCCAAAACTCACTTGTGCCTCCAACGTTTGAGCCTGCAATTCGGCGCGCGTTACCTTTAGCGCCTTGATCTCCTGCCTAAGATCCTGTTCTTGCTGTTGTAGTTCTAAGATGTGCTGAGTTAGATTTGCTTCGCGAGAGTCAGTTTCTGTAGAAGCTTTGTTGGCAGCAGGGTCTGACAGGGAAGAAGGCTCATTCGATGGATGAAGCGCTGGATCAGGGTGGGCAGTGGGCAACTCGTCAGAATTCATGAAATAGACAGTGGGGTACAGGGCATAAAATCAGACCGTTACGGTTTAGGACAGCGTTGCTCTAGGCAAGTCCGTAACATTTTAGGGTCAAAAATGATGGGTAGGAAATGAATACTTTTAACTTCTCGAAAATAAAACAGAATGGGCACAGACGACCAAAAGATTTCCCAATTTTGCCACTCTTGATAAGGAAAACGACGAATTAGCGTCTCGCCTCGATAGATATCTAAATCACTGGGGGTAAATCGTAACCGAAGGGAGACAGCTTGAAACAGTAAGAATATGCCAAAAAGCGCGATCGCACTTCCGACCCACAGATTTATCAACACAAAAGGGAGACCAACAAAAACTAACACGCTCGGAATGGCATAATTTGGCGCTAGTTCTACCGTTTCGTCAGAACGTTGAGGTGCTGCTGCATCCATCACAACCGTTATCCTTCGCTTTACTTCACAATCTATTCTATATCGCTGCAACATTTCCTCCTTCCGCTGCCCATACTCGTCGCCAAAGCCGCTCAGTGTGGAATTCTTGAGATTGACCCACTGGGTTAAAGAAGATGGCAACTAGAGAAGACGTGCCAGCTTTGGCAGCCAAGCGAGGGTTAAACTTTGCTGAGGAACGAGATTTAGCGATGATCGGGTCGGTTTGACGTTTGGCAAATTTCTTGGCAGATTGTAAGACACAAAGCCCGCTTACTTCTAGCTCAGTAGCGGCACAAGATCCTTCTCAATCCGCTCTGGGGTGTCTGTTGGCGCGTACCGTTGCACGATCGCCCCGTCCTGATTGACCAAAAACTTAGTGAAATTCCACTTGATTGCCTCAGTGCCAAACAACCCTTTCTGGGCTGATTTGAGGTACTGGTAAAGCGGATGAGCTTGATTGCCATTCACCTCGATTTTGGCAAAAAGTGGAAAACTGACGTCATAGTTGAGCGAACAAAAACTTTGAATCTCGGCTTCGTTGCCTGGTTCTTGATGCCCGAACTGGTCGCAGGGAAACCCCAAGACCTCAAACCCTTTATCCTTATATTTTCGATATAAAGCCTCTAACCCAGCATATTGTGGGGTGAAGCCACACTTGCTAGCAACATTCACGATCAGCAAAACCTTTCCCTGGTAGGTGTCCAATGCCTGCGCGTTGCCATCGATCGCAGTGACTTGAAAATCGTAAATGCTCATACTTCAATCTTCTGTAATACAGCTTAGCTTGATCTCTTATGTTAACTGTATTAGGAGCCTGCAATTACACCTACATAATTTGTGCAAGGATTTGTGCAAAGCGACCCAAAAACATAAAATTTGCCTCTAGAGTTTGGGGATTCAAACCAACTTGAACCAGGCTTCAAAATAGACAATCCCGCTAATCTCATGCCAAAACTAGCGGGATATTTTTGCGATTCGCACCTGTGCTTCTGTGAGTTAGATTCAGAGGCAGGCTGGGCTATTTCAGGTCAAATTTTTCATTTTCGCCAATAGTGGTTGCTTCTCCGGTTGTGGCTGCTTTCACAAAACCTATAGTTTTTGCCACAATCCCAGAAGGGGAATCCCAGTATTCTGCTTTCTCAACGCTGACCTTCAGTAAAGCAATATCTGGCTCATCTATTCCGTTGGGAAACCATGCTTTGAGATCAGGAACCCAAAGCTGTTCCATCATTTGCTTGTCCCGTACCAATTCAGCTTGACCAGACAGGGCAACATAGGTTTGCTTATTTGGCGCAGCAAAACTAACGTTGACGTGGTGATTGTGATTTACCTCATCGACTTTGTAAGAACTGGCGTAGGTGAAAAACCAAAGATCGCCATTTTCCTCGATCTCGTGATTGAGTGCCATGGGGCGGCTGTGCAAGCTACCGTCTGGATTTACGGTTGTCAGCATACAGTATTCGATGTCTTTAACAAGATCGCGCAGCTTCTCAAGCTGATCAGCGTGATTGGGAGAAACAGTCATTGGTGAATTTGGCTCAGGGTTGATGTGCAGTAAAACAAGTGATCTGCGCTTTGAAATCGCTTGTCTTTTAGTAGTAGCGCGTTAGAGCCACGATCGCATGTGTCAGAAGAAAGAGTGTCTCTCACAATCTTGCTCAATCTAACGAGTGGGAACTCTAAAAATTGGGGTTTCTCAAAGACTTAATCCCCTGCGATCGCGCTGGTTTTCCTAACACAAACAGATCAATTTTCCTATGTTTAACAAACGTCAATCTCTCGCATTGATAACGCTAACCCTTTTACTGGCAGGTATTGCAGACACAGGGATGGCAAAATCAGTTCTCAAGTTTAGACCGCCCAGCCGAGGGACACTTTCGATTACGCGGGGAGGGGCAAGCCGAGGCGGCAGCGAGCCAGTCAACCAACTGCAAATGATCGCCCCTCAAACTAGCATTGGATACACGACAGATGCCTATCCAACGTTGATGGTCTACATTCCAAAGACCTCTGCCAAAATGATGGTTTTGCGAATTAGAACGGCAGATGGCAAGAAAACCTTGTTTAAGAAAGAGATGGCGGTTCCGCCCATGCCTGGAGTCGTGCGGGTGAATTTTGAGAATGCTTCTTTACCCCCGCTAGAAGTAAATAGCCAGTACCGTTGGTCTGTGTCCCTCCTGGCAAATGTGGTTGATCGCTCGACGGCAACCCTTATCGAAGGCAAGCTAGAACGCATTCAGCCCGATGCGATGCTCAGCCAACGGTTAGCCAAGGCTACCCCGCAGGAAAAGGCGTTTCTCTATGCTGAGTCGGGGGTTTGGTGGAACGCGCTGCTGACGTTAGATGATTTGCGGAAGGCGCAACCTGACGATGTAGCCCTGAGTCAACACTGGATGTCGCTGTTGGATTCGGTAGGAATGGGTGCGATCGCGCCTACGCCCATCCTTCCCACCCCTGACCTCAAGCCATAACGTAGCGCTCTTCGCAAGATAGGAGACTTTCTCGACCTGCTTTTCCTACTGTTGGGAGAAGCAGGTCGAACGTTGTCTAAGCCGGACAGTTAGAGAATTTTCTCCAGCCCATACACCAACGTCTTAAGCTGCAACACTTTGCGAATCGACAGCAAGACTCCAGGCATATAACAAGTGCGATCGCTAGCATCGTGCCGCAGGGTATAGATTTGCCCATCCCCTCCAAAAATCACTTCCTGATGGGCGACCAAACCCGGCAACCGTACGCTGTGAATCCGAATTCCTTCCTCTGCCTGTGCGCCTCTTGCCCCCGCTATTTTTTCCGTTTCCTCGACAAGTTGCGGATTGTAGGTTTTGCCTAGCTCTGCCAATAATTGTGCGGTTTGCACTGCCGTTCCGCTAGGAGCATCCGCTTTTTGATTGTGATGAAGCTCAATAATTTCCACATGATCAAAATACTGAGAAGCTTGAACGGCTGCCTGCTGAAGCAGCACAACACCGATAGAAAAATTTGGGGCGATCAGGCATCCTGTGCTTGCCTTATCGGCAAATTCGGCTAATTCTTGAATCTGAGCGAGACTCAAGCCAGTTGTGCCGACAACGGGGCGCACGCCATAGGCGATCGCAGAGCGAATATTGCCATACACCGCATCCGGATGGGTTACATCCACCACTACGCCCAATTGCTTTTCTTGAGACAGCATTGCCATCATCGGCTCATAGTCATTGGTCACAGGCACTTCTAACGCCCCGCAACCGATGACTTCTCCAATATCTTCGCCCACATGGTTGGGATTGCGTGCGATCGCACCAATCAGCGTCATGTCTTGCGCCTGAGACACCGCCTTTACAATTTCGCGACCCATTTTCCCCGTCGCACCATTGACCACCACCGGAATTTGACTCGCCATACTCGCCCCTTGTGCTACACAACCCCTGGTTTTGAATAACTCAGTCTAGCTATTTTTTCATCCCTGGTCTTCCCTGGTTTTCGCTTCCCGCAATATGTCACAATAAAGGACGCCTATTAAAATTGTCTTAAATTTTTCAGGATATCCCGTGACCTATACGACAGAAGCTAGATCACAAAACGGACGCGCCACTGTGGCTCATCCTCGCCGTCGGGCAGTATTCCCCTTCACCGCGATCGTCGGGCAAGCAGAAATGAAGCTGGCACTGCTTCTTAATATCATTGACCCCAAAATCGGGGGGGTGATGATCATGGGCGATCGCGGCACGGGCAAATCAACGACGATTCGAGCGCTGGCAGATCTGCTGCCCGAAATCGAAGTCGTGGCAGATGACCCCTTTAACAGCCATCCCAGCGATCCTGAACTGATGGGAGACGAGGTGCGTCACCTGATCGAGCAAGGATCAGACGTACCGGTGGCTCAGAAAAAAGTGATGATGGTGGATCTGCCGTTGGGTGCGACAGAAGACCGAGTGTGCGGCACGATCGACATTGAAAAAGCGCTCTCTGAAGGGGTAAAAGCCTTTGAACCGGGCTTGCTGGCACGGGCAAATCGGGGCATCCTCTACGTGGATGAAGTCAATCTGCTCGATGATCACTTGGTAGATGTGTTGCTCGATTCGGCGGCGTCAGGTTGGAACACGGTTGAGCGAGAGGGCATCTCGATTCGCCACCCCGCTCGGTTTGTCCTAGTTGGCTCTGGCAACCCAGAAGAAGGTGAACTGCGTCCCCAACTGCTCGATCGCTTTGGCATGCATGCCGAAATTCGCACGGTGAAAGAGCCTGAGTTGCGCGTGCAAATTGTTGAACAACGTACTGAGTTTGATCAAGACCCAATTCCCTTTCTTGAGAGCTATCAGCCGCAGCAAGACGCGCTTCAACAAACGATCGTAGACGCTCAGTCACGATTGAGATCGATCGCGATCGATCATGACTTGCGCGTTAAAATTTCTCAAGTTTGTTCTGAATTAGATGTAGATGGTCTGCGGGGAGACATCGTGACTAACCGCGCTGCCAAAGCACTGGCGGCACTTGAGGGTCGCACCGAGGTAACGGTTGATGATATTCGTCGGATTGCGCCTCTGTGCCTGCGCCATCGCTTACGAAAAGACCCGATGGAATCGATCGATTCGGGTTACAAAGTAGAAAAGGTCTTTGGGCAAGTGTTTGGCATAGAGATAATAGGATAGTCTCCCTGGATTTTCTTAGTTAAACTAATATTGCGAGAAGGCTGTCGGCAGATTTGCTGTACAGCCTTTTTGGTATGTTATTGGCAACGCTCCTATCAGCCCAACTTAGGTAACTCTGTGAAGCAGAGGAGCGCTGAACTTAGATATGAATCGATGGATCTGCCCTTACCTGAGAACCAGCGAGGGTAAGCTAAATCCTGCATGCAGCAACGCCTGAACTCGCTTCAGCAATTTGGGTGAGCCAGCCCTTTATCATTTGAAGGACAAACACTTTGAAGAACGTAACATTTGAAGGGCAATTTGTGTCTCTATTCAAGCTAGGACAAGTTTAAACATGAGTAAACCTGTTGTGATTTGCGTAGATGACGAGCCAACCGTTCTTGAAAGCCTTAAAATCGACCTCAAGCGCGTGTTGGGCGATAGCTGCCTCATTGAAACCGCAGAAGGCGCAGAAGAAGCCCTAGAGCTATTTGAAGAACTTCAGAGCGAGAATTATGAGGTTGCGCTGGTGCTCGCAGATTACATTATGCCTGGGCTAAAAGGAGATATTTTATTGCAGCGCATCCACGATCGCTCTCCTCAGACGCTCAATATTATGATTAGTGGGCAAGCAGATTTAGAAGCAGTGAGCAATGCGCTGCGAAATGCTAGACTCTATCGTTATATTGCCAAACCCTGGACGCCGGAAGATGTTAACTTAACAATCGCCGAAGCGGTACAAAACTACTTAAAAGATCGAAAATTAGAAGCCCAGACCAACAAACTTAAGGAATTAAATATAACGCTAGAAGTACAGATTCAGGAGCGGACTGAGCAACTGCAACAAAAAATGGAGGAATTGGAAAAACTAAGCTGCTTAAAAGATGAGTTCTTACACGCTGTCACCCACGATCTAAGAACTCCAGCAACCGGAACGTTATTAGTTTTTAGGCGCTTACAAAAGCTGGTGTCTGATCCGATTCCCCTCACCCGATCGATGATCGATCGAATGATTGAAAGCAGTGAACGACAACTCAAGCTCCTAGACTGTTTGCTGCAAATTCAGTTGAGCGATGCTCAGGGAACGTTGCTTCATTACGAACCGACTGACTTAGCCGCCTTTGTAAGCGCGATCGCAGCAGACCTAGAACCATTCACTACCGAACAGCAAGCTAAACTAATCAACGCCGTTCCACCCGATTTACCGCTTGTTACTATTGATCCCTTCCAGCTAAGACGAGTGTTTGAGAATCTAATTAATAATTCTCTAAAACACAATCCTCCTGGTATTTGCATTATGATTTGCGCTTCTGTTGAAGATGGCGTTGTCAGGTGCAGTGTTGAAGATAATGGAACTGGCATTCCTGACCTGGAAAAGGTATCTATGTTTGAGCGATATACCCAAGGGAAACGGGCACGACGATCGCTCGGTGTTGGCTTAGGATTGTATCTTTCTCGCCAAATCATTCAGGCTCATGGCGGGGAAATTGGCGTCGTTAGTGCGGCGGGTCAAGGAGCTAAGTTTTGGTTTACGTTGCCCTTGAAATAGCCCATGCAAAACCAACGTTTACCGCTCAGATTTGTTCTCATCGCCTCGTCTGTCGTTCCAATTGTCGGCACAGTGGGGCTTATGAGCTATCTTTCATCTTACAGCGTGAGAGAAACCTTGCAGCTAGCCGCGATCGCATCCGGTAGCGCGATCTCAGCTAGCATTTTAACCGCGCAATGGCTGTCTCGCCTAAATCTCAGCCCCGTTAGTCAACCGGTTTCTGCGTCCACAGAAGCCGATGGGCAATTATCTGGAGGCGGGCTGAGCAACCTTTCAGAGCCGTACATCGAAGAACGGACTCGCGCTCTTGTCCAGGCTAATGCAGAGTTTGAAGCCTTATTTGCAGCAATGGATCAGTTGGTTTTTGTCTACGATCGCGATGGTCGCCACATCAAAATCCCCGAAACGAGCCAAAAGCGGATTCTTTATCATCCTGATGAAAAGCGCCTCGGCAAGACCTTACACGAGGTGTTTCCCTCTGAGGTTGCTGATCAGTTTTTGGGTTATATTCAACGCGCTCTAACGTTGCAAGAAACGATCACTGTAGAATATAGCCTCACGTTAGACGGAGAAACAACTTGGTCAGATGCAAGCATTTCGCCTATCGATCAAAACACGGCGATGTGGGTGGCTCGGAACGTCACCGATCGAAAGCAAACCGAACAGGAATTACAGCAAAAAAATAAAGATTTAAGCCTCACGTTAGCCGAACTTAAAACAACCCAAACAAAATTAATTCAATCTGAGAAGCTAGCGGCTCTAGGTCAGCTTGTGGCAGGCGTTGCCCATGAAATGAATACCCCGCTTGGAGCCATTTGCTCATCTGTTGAAAATGTTTCTACTTTCTTTAAGCACGATCTTCAACAGCTTCCTCACGTTTTACACCTCCTTTCCGCCGAGCGCCGAGATGATCTGTTTGCCCTTTTACAGCGATCGCAAGCCTCTCTCCCAAGTTTATCGGCGCGATCGTCCCGGGAAAAACGGCAGCTTAAACGCAACTTAATTCAACAGTTAGAGCAACGCCAGGTTACAGATGCCGATCAGGTTGCAGACACGCTAATGGATATTGGAATTTATGAAAATATTGCATCGTCAGACGCAATACTAAATGACAAGCATCGAGATCTGATTCTTACAATGGTATATCAACTAACGAGCGCACAGCGCAGTGTACAAACGATCGAGACGGCGGCAATGCAAACATCTAAAGTTGTGCTTGCACTCAAAACCTATGCTCGCAAAGATAACGAAAGCACAATGGTGAAAGCAGATGTGATTGCAGGCATTGAAACTACACTTATGCTCTATGCTAATAAAATTAAGCGCGGTGTAAACGTTGTGCGAGATTACGAGGAGGTTCCTCTAATTCGCTGCTGCCCTGATGAACTTAATCAAGTGTGGGCAAATCTAATTCACAATGCCATCCAAGCGATGGACTATACCGGAACGCTAACCATTAGCACTAAAGTTGAGTCGGCAAAGGCTGCCGGTTCTTCTTGGGTGCAAGTGGGCATCACCGATACTGGAACCGGGATTGCCAGCGATTTGCACTCTCGATTGTTTGAGCCGTTTTTCACAACAAAACCCATGGGAGAAGGAAGCGGACTAGGGTTGAGCATTGTGAAAAAAATTATTGATAAGCACGAAGGCGCGATCGCAGTTCATAGTATTCCCGGTCGTACAACTTTTACCGTATCGCTTTCTATTTAGGTAGCGTGATCCGGTTCAAAGTAAGTATTCGGCTGTTAGTCCCTGCGATCGCACGGTGCTTGGCGCTGCTACTTGCGAATCGCAAACAGCGCTGTGCGATCGCAGGGGCAGAAGCAAGACAAACGATTGATTCGTTGACGGAATAACGGCGATTCGCTGCGCCACCACACTGCTTTAGGACGCGACGGCACAATCATCTTTTGAATGGGAAATAAAGCACAGGATGCATACTGCGACGCACGCACTCATTCGCAAAGCTAGGAGACGACCACTCTAACAAAGGGCTGACGTTATTCGATGAAAGCGCGATCGTGCTAATCTCCAACTCTTGCGCCGCCATCAATAGCTCAGCCATCGGATTTCCATGCCGAACTTCAATCTCAGTTTGAATTCCCACCGCTTGCAATTGATCCCGGAGCGGCTCTAGCTTTTGCGTGATAAAGTTTTGTTCATCCTGAGCCGATAGCGCCGTTCTGCCACCACCTTCAACCACCCAACAGAGAAAGCAACTTCTGATGCAGTGATTGCCATTTGCCTGCGCTAACTGCTTGATCTGCTCAGCCGTATATTTTGCAGCATCGCTGTCATCGTAAGGCAACAACACATCGCGAAACAAATGTTGACACCGCAAATTTAGTTCTTCTGAGGTGTAGGTCGAAATCAACTGAGGACGGATGGTGAATAACGGAATATTAGCTTCCTTCGCAAGGGCAATGGTGGTGCTGCCAAACAGCTTTTCAGTGAGTAGATTTCGGCTCTGTGTTCCCAACAGGATCACATCGGCTTCATAGGTCTTTGTCGCCTGAACAATGGCATCAACCGCTTTTCCAGCTTGAACTTCTACCTTCACGTCAACCCCAGCAGGCAGATCGTTGAGCGCGATCGCGAGTTGTTCCTGAGCGCGATCCATCTTTTCAGTATCCGCTCGCGGAACTCCTGCTTTCTCAACCAATGGAACGACATGGAGAAAAACAATCTGCGTCATGCCACCCATCGCCAAGGCAGGGATGAAATGAACCAAACGCTGCAAGCCGTCTGTAAAGTCAGTACAAATGAGAGGGCGCTGAAACATAAAAGTAAGAAGAATCAGAGATTCAACCAAATCCTGGTGCAACGTTGCCACACTCTTTTGTGTGAAAGGGAAGCAACACCAAAAATCCTAACTCTAAAGTCTCTCATTAGATCGCTCTGTGGTGGAGATCTAATTTATAACGGAGAAACCATAGAGACCAACAACCTGGCTAAAGCTAGCACCAACGTCTCTTCTGGAAACTGCGCCAAGGGGTACAAGTCGTTTGGCTAACGAACTCACTAAACTAGTAAAGGTATCTTCCTTAACAATTTGGAGCCGAGCTTTGACCTTTCTACACACCATCGAGATTGAAGCCGCAGAGGCGCTTTTGCAATTGGCAATATTACTTGTTTTGGTCTTGGTGATTGCGTTTTTTGTCGCCGCAGAACTTGCGATCGTATCTGCGTCCAAAGGCGAAATCTATCGGCTCACGCAACAGACCGAGACTCAAGCCATCGCCCAACAGGTGCAGCACGCCCAAAATAACCTCAAGCAGTATCTCTCGGTCACCCAAACCGGAACCACAGCAGGCAGCCTTCTCCTCGGTTGGCTTGGCGAAGGCGCAACGGTGCATTGGATCGAACCCTGGATCGCGCGATTACCCATTCCGCCCTTGCCTGCGATGCTGACGAGTCACTCGATTGCGACTGCGATCGCGTTTTTACTCGTGACCTACGTCGAGATCGTTTTAGGCGAACTCGTCCCCAAAGTCTTGGCTTCTCAAGCGCCAGAACGCACCGCGCTGCTCTTGATTCGTCCCCTAAACCTCTGTTCCTATCTTTTTGCTCCGGCGTTGGTGGTGCTCAATGCTACGGTGAACCTGCTGATCGGATCGCGCGATCGCGAAGCCGTGCCATCCGATACGCCAATTGTTCACTGCGACCCGTATTCGGTCAAAGTAGACGGCTCTATGGATTTGCAAGACTTGAACCAGCAACTTGGGGTAAACTTTCCACCGAGCGACGCCTACAAAACCTTGGCTGGCTTTATGATTCATCAGGTAGGGCACGTTCCAGCCGAGCGCGATCGCGTGCAATGGGGTGAACTTGAACTCGAAGCCCTTCGGATTAGAAACAACCGTTTAGAAACCATTTTGCTTCGCCAAGTGACTCAGCCGTTGGGTAGCGCGGTAACGTTAGCTGAAGAAACCTTGCTACCCAATTCGTAGGCGTGGCTATAAAACGCACTCCGGTGGCTGTGCCAGAGGGCGTAAGAGCATTGTCAGGTAACCCGTTGGCTCTCTTCTAAAAGTTTGTTATATTGCGCTAACAGATAGTTTGGTTTCCAAGTCGTGATTAGGAAACCCAGATAAATTAGCAACGCTGAGGCAATCATGATCGGAATCGCTAGCGGCAAAAAGAATAAATGGCGAAGGTCGTTTGCTACCAGTTTATGAATGCGATCGCGAAATATCTGTAGTTTTCCGCCTATCCCATTCATGCTCAGATCATCTATTTTAGTCTGTTTTTTGCCAGGTCTGAGGAGCCGCCTTTGCCAGTAATAATCATGCCCAATTAACAGAAATCGCCAGAAGAAATGAGAGACGCCATTGGGAGGCGCATGAAACGCTCTCGCCTGCGGTTGCTGCCAAATGATAATGCCTTGCTCTCGGATGTGATGGGCATGAATAACGCAGTTTCCTCGGTAAAGCGGCAACTGTGTAGGAATCGGATAGCGCAGCAAAAAGTCTTGACGAAAAGCAACATTGTTTAGAAAATATTGCTTTGTTGAAGTTAACTCTTGTTGACCAGAAAATGGAGGGAAAATATAGGTCATTGCCATCGCAGTGCCATAAATTCCAACATTATTTGTTACGGTCTCACCTGCAACAATTTGGACATCTTTTGATTGTAAAAATGGTTGCAATATGGTTTTTAACCATTGATGAGCATAGACACAATCAGAATCGTAGTAAACAATAATTTCTCCAGTTGCTAGCTTTGCTCCTAACATTTTGGACTGGTAATATCCAATACCAGCTTGGGCTTCATGAATTTTGACCCAAGGATAGAGGCAACACAATTCTTTTAGCACTTCGGTTGGGGTATTGCCACTATCGATCAGAATAACTTCATTTGCATAAGTAGGAGCCGGGTCTTGGGCAGCAAGCGAGGAGAGCGATCGCGAAAGTCCTTTTAAGTCAGCATTCGCCAAGTTTTCCGTTTCTAAAATAATTGAAAAGCTCGGAAGATCGTAATCCACAAACTTGCTCCCACCCACAACGCCTCAACTCGGAAAACACCAAAAGTACCCAGATTTATTTCTGTGTATTAATTATATTTGTTCCTTTCACAACAAAAAAGGATTTCTGAAAATACTCAAAAATCTCTATTGCTGTGTCTCTCTATTGCTGTGTCTATAGACGATTGATTAGGAACCAGATTTCTTCTGAGAACCAAAATATGCTTTGTAAACCTCGTGGGCAATTGGCACTGCCGATTCTGCCCCAAACCCACCATTCTCGACGACAACTGCCACTGCAATTTGGGGATTGTTCACCGGTCCGTAGCCTACGTACACCGCATTATCACGCTGTCCTAGCACCTCTGCGGTTCCTGTTTTTCCAGCAGTTGGCGGGATAGAGCCATCGTTAAGCTGACGCGCCGTTCCCTCTTTCACAACTGCCGCTAGCCCTTCTTGAATCACCTTGATGGTTGCTGGATTCAATCCCGTAGGAGTAGGCTGTGCATCGGGCTGGAAGTTTTGATTCACCATCAAATGAGGCTTAACTCGCTTGCCACCGTTTGCGATCGCAGAAACCATAACCGCCATTTCTAGGGGTGTCACCTGCACAACGCCTTGCCCAATCGACATACTAACCGTGTCGCCACCATACCAAGGCTCGTTGTAGAGCGACTCCTTTTGCTCTGGCGTCGGAATGATTCCATGACTAGCCCCATCTAGCCCCATGTTAGATGAGATCCCGATGCCAAGATTGCGCCCCCATTTTGCAATTTCTTCTGGACCTGCTGCCATACCGACCTGGTAGAAAAAAGTGTTGCTGCTAACCGTAAATGCCTCTCGAAAGCCAATTACGCCGTAGCCGCTGCCGCCATGCTCGTGGAAAAACGTTCCCCCAATGTTGAGCGCTCCATAGGTCATTAACGTAGACTCAGGAGAAAATTTGCCCGATTGCATTCCTGCGGCTGCCGTCACAATTTTGAACGTGCTTCCGGGCGGATACCCTTGCAGCGCCCGGTTTAACAGGGGGGTATTTTCGTTCTGAAGCGCATCCCATTCATTCTGAGTGATTTTTCGCGTAAACATACCCGGATCAAACGATGGCCCGCTTGCCAGCGTCAAAACAGCCCCCGTCTTCACATCCATCGCGACAACGGCGCCCCGCCGATTGTTGAGCATTTTTTCGGCGGCTTGCTGCAATTTGAGATCTAACGTAAGTTGCAGAGGCACACCAGACACAGGTTGCTGGACTCCCAGCATATTTAGCTCTTTGCCCACCGAATCGACCTGAATCAGCCGATTACCCCATTTTCCTCGCAGCACATCATCTGCAATCCGCTCGATCCCCGCTTTGCCAAGCAACATCCCAACCGGAAATTCGGGGTGGTTGATCAAATCGTCGCGGGTTGCCTCGCCGATATATCCCATGACATGAGATGCCAAACTGCCGTGGGGATAAAATCGGTTGGATTCCGGTTGCATTTCAAGTCCGGGGATCGCCCCACTTTCAGATAGGGCAATGAATCGCTGTTCGTCAAGTTTTCGGTAAATTCTGACGGGCATTGCCGACTGGTATCCCCGCTCTTCAATCTGTTTGAGAATGTCTGCGGCAGGAATATCTAGAATCTGGCTCAACTGTTTGGCACTTTCTTGCCATTGCTCTTTTGGTTGCTCTCGCGGGTAGAGGTAGACCGATCGCGACAACTCGCTTGTGGCTAGGGTATTGCCTTTGCGATCGAGGATATTGCCCCGATCGGCAACAATGGGCAATGGTCGAATCCGATTGTTGTCTGCAAGTTGCCGATGATACTGACCTTGCACAAGCTGAAGATAGGCAACCCGGAATAAGCAGATGCTGATCAGCCCCGCCGCAATCATCAGTAAAACAATAGCGCGAGACGAACGATGCGATCGCGCCCGATTGACCCAGTTTCTAGTAGATGCCCCTGAAAAGCCTGTCGCCATAAGATCTCAACGTCCTTAGTATAGAAATTTATAATTCCACCTAACGGTAGAGTTTAAAGAGTTTCAAATCCTTTGGGCAACTTTTTAATCCAACGTAAGGGGATCATGACGCGGGTTTCAAATGAGCTTTCTTAATGGTGAAAACTCAGTAGAGGAGTGCCAAATTGGTTTCTCTAATCAAGAAAGCCGAGGGCTATCCAGTTCTGTTATCTTCTTCAGTGCAGGTCTTTAGTCCGGAAAGCGACTTGAAACCAGCGTGCTGTCTGCCTTCTGTAGAAGGAGGCGCGATCGTTCTCTGTGCTAAGTGACCAACACTTGGGTTCTCTAGAGTCTACTTTCTGGGCAAGCTCTCTTCAGGACTCCGCACTGGAGGTACATCAAACGCCTCCTCACCTTTATTATCTTCCGAATCGAATGAAGTCTTTGCGCGTTGCTCAACTCGTTCCTTCGCTTCAAATCGTCCAAAAATATCATGGAGCAGTAGATAAAAGCAAGGAATAATGAAGAGCGTGAGAATCGTTGCTAGCGACAAGCCAGAAAACACCACAATTCCAAGCGGTTGCAAGAACTCGCCGCCCTCGCCCAAGCCTAAGGCAAGCGGAAACATCCCTAAAACGGTTGTGATCGCCGTCATTAGAATTGGTCGAAGTCGCTGAGGGGCGGCTTGCAGCATGGCAACTCGCCGGGTCACGCCGTCTCGTTCGCGGATCTGGTTAGCCAACTCCACCATGACGATCGCGTTGTTCACAACAATACCTACCAAGAGGACAGCCCCAACAATCACCGTTGCGCCGATCGCAGTGTTGGTGATGAAGAGTCCCCAAATCCCACCTGCGATCGCAAGGGGAATGGTTAGCATAATCACGAGCGGATCGACTAAAGAGTTATATTGCACTGCCATCACAACAAACACGAGAAACGCCGCCAGCCCGCCTAAGAGCGGCAGCGCCGACTGAATTTGCTGGTTACTTTGCGCGGCTGAGCTTGGCAGCCGACTCACTCCTTCCGGTAGCTGAAGCGTTTGGAAGATCTGATTGACTTCTTCTAAAGCTCCTCCCAAACTTGCGTCATCATTCAACGTTCCGGCAATCTGAAAGACTTGGCGTTGGTTAATGCGCTGAATTTCTCCAGGGGCTTCTCCAGTCTCAATTTGAGCAATATCCCCCAGCCTCACAAGCTGCCTATCAGGGGTGAAAAGCGGCAACTGGGCAAGTTGCGACGGGCGCTGAATCACGCCGTCCTTTAATTCAACCCGCACATCAACCAGCCGGTTTCCCCGTTGAAGCTGTGTCGGGACAGAGCCTTCAAGGGCAGTTTGAATCGTCGTGCCAATGTCTTGAGTGTTGAGTCCAAGTTCGGCGGCTCGCTCGCGATCGCGGCGAATCTGAATTTCAGGTTGGCGCTGATCTGTGTCGGGGCGATATCTCGCCAATTTTGCCTGACCCAACGCTGCGATCACTTGTCGCCCTGCCTGCTCTAGTTGAGCGGCACTATTGCCCTGCAACAGCACATCCACATCTGCACCCCGCACCGGAGAATTGTTAAGAATCAGCCCTCGCACTTGTCCTGGGCTTAGGCGTAGCAGCGTGTCTACTAAGTTGAGTCGATTAAATTCTTGAGTAACGCGCTCGACAAATTCTGGGACATTTGTCCCTGGTTTGAGGGTGATGTTACTAGAGCTTCGCACTGCGTTTTCACTCGTGTTGCTGCCAAACAGAGACCCGCCAATCGTAGTAAAAACATATTCTGTTTCCGGCTGCTCCGATAAAATTTTATCCACCTCACTCATGACTTTGAGGCTTGTATTGATCGGTGTGCCAGGTGCAAATCGCGCAAACAGATTCGCTTGCCCAGTGCTGAGGCGCGGCAAAATTTCTTGGGGAATGCTGCCTAGAACCAAAAGGCTGCTGCCGCCCAACACTAGAAAGGTAATCGCAATCACCAGCAATCGCCGCCGCAGCACTGTATCTAGCAGCGATCGATACTGGCGTGTCGAGGCTTCAAACCGTTGGTTAAAGTTCCGCAGGAGCCAGGTTTGCCCAACTCGGCTCGACCATCGGATCGCCAACAGCCGTGATGCCATCATCGGCACGATCGTAACAGCAACGAAAATGGAAGCAGCAACGGAAAAACTAATCGTTAAAATTAGTTCGTTAAACAGGAGTGCAATGAATCCGCCAATCAGCAAAAAAGGTAACACCGCAACCAGGTTTGTACTCGTAGAAGCAAGTAGGGCAGATTCTACAGACTGACTGCTGACAATCGATTGCTCAATCAATTCTTGGGAGTTAAGCCGGGTGCGAGATTCGTGCCCCAGCGTCATCCCAGAGCCTTCGGCGATCGTTTCCAGCATGACGATCGAGTTGTCTACCACAATGCCCACGCCCAAAGCTAAACCGCCCAAGCTAAACACGTTGAGCGACAGGTTGAACAATCGCATCAAGATAATAGCTGTGAGCGTGGCTAACGGAATCGATAGAACAATAATCAGCGTCTGACGAATCGAACCCAGAAATAGGAGAACTGCGATCGCGGCTAGCCCCGCCCCAACCAAACCAGCAGTGGTGACGTTAGAAATCGAATTGCGAATAAAAATCGACTCGTCTAAGGTCGGCAATAGCTGCATATCTTGCGGCACAACGCCCGCACTTCTAAGCTCTTCAATCCGCCGCTTCACCCCTTCTACAACTTGAATTGTATTGGCATCCGGTTGTTTCTGAATGCTGAGTTTAACGGCAGGGCTACCGTTGAGCGTGACAAAGAGTCGTTGCTGCTGCGTACCATCGCTGACCTCCGCAACGTCTCGCAAATAAACGCGCCGGGTTGCCTCTGGGCTATCTGTGGTGCCCGATGCATTGCCCGATTCTGGCGCATCACTCACAATAAAGGACAGATTTTCGATTTCTGAAGCGTCTTGAAAGCGTCCAATTGCCCGTGTCAACGGCTCGGAGTTTTCGCCTAAAATTCGCCCACCCGAAACATCTCGATTCGTTTCAGACAGTTGGGTCAAGATCTCATTTAGCCCGACGCCCAACGATTGCAGCCGATCAAAATCAACCAACACTCGGACTTCTTCTGAAACCCCACCCGCCACGTCTACCGCCGCAACGCCGTCAACCACGGTCAGTTCCCGACCCAATTCTTCATCAGCGAATACGCGCAAATCAACCGGTTCTAATGAGTCTGACGTGAGGGCAACTTCGTAAACGGGGAGTTGAGAGGGATCAACTTTAAATAATCTAGGTTCTTCAATGGTACTAGGAAGCCGACCACGAGCACGATTGAACGCCGCCGTTGCATCGTTTAAGGCTTGATCAATATTGCCCCCTGGCTGAAAATACAGATCGACGTTTACCTGACCCTCACGAGTGGTGGAAAACGTCTGTACAACGCCTTCAGTGGTTGATAAGGCTTCCTCCAAAGGACGAGTCACTTCATCGATCGCAACTTCTGGCGAAATGCCGGGAGCGTTGACTCGTACGCCAATCCGGGGATACGTAATCGACGGTAGCAGATCCACCTGAATGGTAAACAGAAAAAAGACGCCGATCGCCATAACAGCCAGTGTTAACATCAGCGTTCCAATATGCCGCCGAACTGCAATGCCACTGATGCTAAAGCCGCGTGGCTGAGAAGATGAAGTCATGTGAATTCCTACCCTAGCTTTTCTCGTTTTCGTTAGTTTCAGAAATCAAACTCAGCCGGACTGGATCACCCTCTTTCAGTTCACCACTGCTGCGTACCACAAAGGATTCGCCCGGCTTCAACCCCGACAAAATTTCGACTTGCCCATCTTTACGATTGCCCACTTGCACTTGGCGGGCTGCCACCGTTGCCTGGTCTCCGGTGCGGTTCACTACAAATAAGGTGGCGCTTCGGGGTTGTTGCTCGGCTTGGGATGATGCAGAAGCACGATTACCAGAGGTTGTGCGGCTAGCAGTTTGGGGCTGAGAAGCTCCGCGATCGCGAGTTTCGCCCGAATTGCCCGAACGATTTCCTGCTGCTCCTTGCCTGCGGTTGCCGGTTTGCACAGCGGTTTCTGGAACCACCACCTGCTGTGCCTGACGCGAGTTAAAGCTGACCCGCGCCAACAGCCCACTACCAATGCGCTGATTTTGATTGGGGATTGTAACTTCAATCGGGATGAGGCGCGATCGCGGATCAGCCGCTGGTGAAATGCGCGTCACTCGACCGATCAGGGTCTGATTTTGCAGCGAATCTAGCCGGACTTGCGCCTGCTGCCCTTCGCGAATCTGCCCAAGCTCTAGCTCTGAGACCTGCACTTCCACCTTGACTTGGCTAAAGTCTCCTAGCCTCAAAATCTCATTGCCGGGCTGCGCTAAGTTTCCTAGCTCCGTCAGGCGTTCTAGCACCGAGCCGCTGACCGGGGCAGTGAGGGTGCTGTACGACTGGCGTTCTTCCTCCTGAGCAACGAGCGCTTGCTGTGCCGTCACGCGCCGCTGCGCCGCCGCTACTGCCTGCTGCCGATTGCGAACCTGCCGTTCAGCAGAGCGAAGCGCTTGTTCTGCCGTTTTGGCATTGGTTTGGGCAGTTTCAGCCTGCTGCTCAGAAATCGCGCCAGAGCGCAGGAGTTGTGCCTGTCTGCTGGCATCCGATCTCGCCTGCTGCAACTCTAAGCGCGATCGCTCTACCTGAGTCTGAGCATCATCAGCATCGGCTTGCAGGCTTGCTACTTCCGATTCTCGTGCCGCTACTTCCGCTTGTGCCTGCGCCACTGCCGCCGTCGAGAGCCGATTATCAATCCGGGCTAACGTTTGCCCCCGAATCACCCGATCGCCAACATCAACGCTCAAATCGGTGAGTTGCCCTTCGGCTTGCGATCGCAGTGAAACCTCCCGAAAGGGGCGGGTCGTCCCAGTGTAGGCAGTCGCGGTTTCGAGGGCAGACTCACGAGCGATCGCAACATCCACTGCTGCCGGCCCGCTCTGGGAGCGGGCGTCTGGTCGGGTCTGGGCATCGCCAGAAGGGATAAGGTTACACCCTGTTCCAACCAAGAGCAGCCCAACAAAGCCTAATCGAACCATCAAAGCCGTAGACAGGAGACGGCGCGGTTTGCGAAGCGGTAACTGTGGAGGCGACATAATTTAGCGGCTCAGAAGGGCTGAAAGGGTCAACATGTTAAGTTTTGTAAAGCACTTAGTGTACTAAATGTATCGGTCTAAAGGATGAAAAGTAATTCACAATTTTAACGAGAACCGAGGGTCATATCTCTTTGACTGTGCAAGTAGGGAGATAGGTTCAATTAAATAGAAAAAATTTTCTAAAAAAGATTTTATAGGCTCGGTACAAGCCTGAAACCCAGGTCTACAAGAAATATCTATCTAAAAAGTTGATGAGGGACGTGAAAGCGAAACGATCTTGCAGATCAGAACGTTGTAGGGAAGTGTGTCCTTCAGCATTAACTTCAAAACGGACGCTATGACCTAGAATGCCCTCACCTTTGACCCTCTTCTCGCGAAAGTGAAGAACTCGAAACATTCCCCTACTCAAGGCGCACCCTATATCTATAGGCTGCTTCTACAGATATAGAGTGCGATCGCAGGCTCCTTTCCCTTCAGTAGACGACACGATCGCAGCAGGGTCAGTATCTTAGTTGCACATCAAACTCAAATATGAAGCGAAAACATTATGGAATACCTTGGACAATGTGTAGAAATTATGGAACACGATCCGGGATGGATTAGCATTTGGTGGCACGAAGGCGGCATGATCCAACTCGGCTATTTCATCACACCTACCGAAGCATGGCAAGCTGTTGTAGACCTGATTCAGCGAGATCTGGCAGTGCGATCGCTCCTTTGCGTTTTAGACGAATGGCGTAACGTGACCTATATCGATGATTTGGAATACGCCCTTGGCGTCAATGCGTTGGTTTCGTTTGTTCTCGCCTAAGCGACAAAAAGAGATCTCCACAGAACAAACGTTGAGACCATAGTTATTCAATCAAAAAATACACAATCTGGCAACAAAATCGACCTTTTAAATAATATCTGACGATCGTAAATTAAACGTGAAGCACCGTTTCCTTAACTTCGGCTCTTGGGAAATCTAAGTGTAGTGGAATTTGCCGTATCAATTTATACAGCAATTCAACACACTAAGAATCTGTCTAGTTTAGTATCCAAGGTCAAGGAGAACGTAATGCCGTTTGCTACAGATAATGTTGCTATTCATCACCTCATTGAACTGCAAGCTTCAAAAACTCCTGATGCCATAGCAGCCACTTTTCAGAGCCAACGGCTGACATATCAAGAGCTAAATGAAAAAGCAAACCAACTAGCCCACCATCTACAAACTCTTGGGGTAAAGTCAGAAACCCTAGTTGGCATTTGTGTCGAGCGATCGCTGAACTTGCTCATCGCTCTGCTAGGCATTTTAAAAGCAGGCGGGGCATATGTTCCGCTCGACCCCAACTACCCCCAAGATCGGTTGGCATTTGTCATTGACGACACCCAACTTCCCGTTCTAATCACTCAACACTCTCTCCTGCCACTCTTGCCACAGGCTGATCACGCCCATGTGCTTTGCCTCGATATCGACTGGCAAACTGTAGCCCAGCAGCCTACAGAAAATCTCGTTAGCCTGGTTACAGCCGACCATTTAGCCTATGTAATCTACACCTCTGGCTCAACGGGTAAGCCCAAAGGCGTCCAGATTACCCACCAAGCTGCCGTCAATTTCTTGCGCTCTATGCAGGCAGAACCCGGACTGACCCATCACGACATTCTTCTAGCCGTAACTACGATTTCGTTTGATATTGCAGTTCTGGAATTGTTCTTGCCGCTGAGCGTGGGTGCTGGCATCCTTTTAGTCAGTCGCGAGCTCGCATCCAACGGAGCGCTACTATCCAAACTTTTGTCCGAATCGAAGGCAACTGTGATGCAGGCGACTCCAGCAACTTGGCGAATGCTACTAAGCGCCGGGTGGCGGGGCAAAAAAGATCTGAAGATGCTGTGTGGTGGAGAAGCCCTGACGCGATCGCTTGCTAATCAACTTTTAGAGCGAGGCGATTCGTTGTGGCAAATGTATGGACCTACCGAAACAACGGTGTGGTCAATGGTGGGCAAAGTTGGGCCCGGAGAGGGCGCTGTGCCGTTGGGTCACGCGATCGCAAACACTCAAATCTACCTGATCGAGGAACCCGCACGCCGCAGAGGGGATACTCTTAAACTTGCTGCTCCTGGTGTGCCTGGAGAAGTCTTCATTGGCGGAGAGGGCGTTGCCCGCGGCTACTTTAATCGCCCAGAGTTGACTCAAGAAAAGTTCATTCGCGACCCATTTAGCACTACGCCCAGAGCACGGCTTTATCGAACAGGCGATTTAGCCCGTTCTCTTCCAGATGGCAGCATTCAGTACATTGGGCGCATTGATCATCAGGTCAAAATTCGAGGTCACCGAATCGAACTTGGAGATATTGAAGCGGCGCTCAGCCAGCATGATGATGTCAAAGAAACGGTCGTTATTGCCCATGGAAACGATGGCGAAGAAAAACGTCTCGTCGCCTATATTGCACCTAAATCTGATGTACAGGTGACAGAACCCAATGGATTAGCCCCCGTGGCTGAAAATGCTGAAATCACATCGCAATGGCAAAAGATCTGGAGTGCTGCCTATAGCGAAGCAGTAAATGAACACGATCCTACATTTAATATCGCCGGATGGAACAGCAGCTACACGGGTAAGATGACTCCTGCCCACGAACTAAAAGAATGGGTTCAACACACGGTCGATCGCATTCTTGCACTACGCCCCCAAAAAATTTTAGAAATTGGTTGTGGTACAGGGTTACTGTTGTTTCGCCTCGCTCCTTACTGCTCTCACTACATTGGTACAGACATTTCTGCGGAAGCGATTCGCTATATTGATCAGCAATTACAGAAAACCTATCCCCATGGGTCGAATGTAACGCTTTACCAAAAAGCAGCTGATGCTTTAGAAAACATTGAGCCACAGTCGGTAGATACGATTGTTCTCAACTCTGTGATTCAATATTTTCCGAATATTGACTATCTTGTAAACGTGCTAAAAATGGCTGTACGAGCCGTCAAACCGGGAGGTCACATTTTTGTTGGTGATGTGCGAAGTTTGCCGCTCTTAGAAGCATTCCATACCTCTGTACAACTTCACCAATCGGTCAACTCTGGGTCAACCACTCATTTACAGCAGCGCATCCGCGATCGCATCAATCACGAAAGAGAACTTGTGATCGATCCAAGATTCTTCACCGCATTTCAGCATCATTTTCCTCAAGTCGATCAAGTTCAAGTGCAGATCAAGCGGGGTTCCTACCATAATGAACTGACGCGCTTTCGCTACGATGTGGTTCTGCAGGTTGAAACCAGTACACAGCCAGATGCTGAGCCGATTTGGTTAGATTGGCAACAGCAAACCTTAACGCTTTCTAAGATTCGTCAGTTTTTACTAGAGGAAAAGCCAGAGCGAGTCAGCATT
This sequence comes from Myxacorys almedinensis A, assembly GCF_010091945.1. Classification (GTDB taxonomy): domain Bacteria; phylum Cyanobacteriota; class Cyanobacteriia; order Leptolyngbyales; family Leptolyngbyaceae; genus Myxacorys; species Myxacorys almedinensis. The sequence continues at coordinate 2,266 of NZ_WVIE01000026.1, read as the reverse complement.
ACCGGCATTCCTAATGCGCGCATTGCAGCAGAAATGACAACCCTTCAAGTGTTGACAAGCTCTGAATGCCCCAACACGATAGAAGATCTATGGAAACAGTTAGAACACCAATTGCAGCGTACTGGAGTTGACCCAGAAGAGGTGTGGCAACTCAGCCAAGACGTTGCCTATGATGTGTCGATCAATTGGTCTGCTTCAGGAGAAATCGGTTGTTATGACGTTTTGCTGCAACAGCGATCGCCAGGGGTTCAAGTCGCTAATGCTTGGGCGATCGCAGCCTTGCCTGCCTCCCAAACCGAGATGCAGCCTTTGAGTACTTATGCCAACAATCCAACCAGAACCACAAGTGCCAAAGACCTCATTCCAAAATTACGCGCTTTCCTCAGAGAGAAACTGCCCGCATTCATGATTCCTTCTACTTTTATGGTGCTAGAGTCGTTGCCTCTCACCCCCAATGGGAAGATCGATCGCCGCGCTTTACCTGCGCCTAGTCAGGCTCGCCCAGACTTGGAAGCCGTTTATGTCGCACCTCAGACGAAAGTTGAGGAACAGTTGGCGAGTCTCTGGTCGCAGATGTTGGGCATAGAGCAAATTGGCGTCCACGATAGCTTTTTTGAGTTGGGAGGACATTCGCTTCTCGTCACTCAGTTAATGGCTCACGTAGAAGAAACGTTTCAGATTGAACTGTCGCTAATTGCCCTCTTCCAGTCGCCTACCATAGCAGGATTAGCCCAAGCAATTAACGCCAAGCGCAACCCTGCAAAAAACGCAACTTTGCAACATTCTGATGGAGAAAGTGCATCAGATAAGAATGATCTAACGTGGGTAGACCTGCAAGCTGATACAGTGCTTGCTCCTTCGATTTATTCTAAAGGGACGCTCCCTACCCTTGTCGAACCCCAAGCTATCTTCCTTACCGGAGCCACCGGATTCTTAGGCGCATTCTTGCTTCAGGAACTTCTAGAGCAGACCCTAGGGAAGGTTTATTGTTTAGTCCGTGCCTCAACTGAAGAAGAAGGCATGCAGAAGATTGCCCAAAACCTGGCTCGATATCGATTAAACCATCCTGAGTACGCCTCTAGAATTGTTCCTGTGCTAGGAGATCTGGCGCAACCGCTTTTAGGGCTTTCTCATCAAGACTTTCAGGAGCTAGCAGGCAAAATTGATCTGATTTATCACAATGGTGCGTTTGTTAATCTCATCTATCCTTACACAGCACTTCGAGCCGCGAACGTCTTGGGTACACAAGAAGTGTTGAAATTAGCCTGCCAGTGTAAGACTAAGCCTGTCCATTTTATTTCAACGCTGGATGTGTTTCATTCATCTGCCTACGCCGATACAAAACGCCTGCTAGAGCAAGACGACCTATTGGGAGCAGAAGGGCTTTATAACGGTTATGCCCAGAGCAAATGGGTGGCTGAAAAGTTGATCATGGCGGCTCGCGATCGCGGCATCCCAACCTGTATTTTTAGAGCAGGCATGATTGTCGGACACGACCAAACAGGCGTATCTAAAACAGACGACCTGATCAGCAGAATTATCAAAGGATTAATTCAACTTGGTAAAGCTCCAAACTTAGAGTTGAATATGAATCTCACTCCGGTTAATTACATTAGCCAAACGATCGTCCATTTATCTAGACAACCAGAATCGTGGGGCAAGGCATTTCATTTGGTTAACCCCCATTTTTTGCCCCTAGAAAAACTAGTACAGCACATAAAATCGCTGAATTATTCAATTCAACTCGTCACTTATGAACAGTGGCAAGCTGAGTTATCTGCTCTCAAATCAACTCAAAATAATGCTTTGAGTCCTCTGATTTCCCTATTTTCAGAAAAAAGCGGTAAGCCGGTTTCTCTAGAAACCCTAGCGCTTCAGAGAGTAGATTGCCAAAACACAATTGTAGGATTGGCGAATACAGAGATTCAGTGCTTGCCAATTGATGATAGTGTTCTCGAAACTTACTTTTCTTACTTCATAGAAAGTGGATTTCTCAATATTCCAGAGCGCCATAGTCTGACAGCTTTAACTACAGTTTGACTGCTGCTTGATTGTCAAAACCCATTGAGGCTTTCGCTATCATTAACCTGAGGTCGGGTTAAGCCAACAAGTCAGGATACCGGTTAGCTGCATCACCTTTTTGCAGCACCGGAACCTGCCTCTCACACTTTCCGGTGTGAACTAGCCTAATACCAAATCAAAAAATGCCTGCGACAGATAGTGCATTTACGATAAAGCTAAAGCCAGTGACAGAAGCAACGGTTTC
>NZ_WVIE01000025.1 GCF_010091945.1 Myxacorys almedinensis A | reverse complement strand
ACACCTGACATTGCTGTTTTTCTCCACACGGCAGAACCCATTCTCTCATTTGTCTCTCCCTTTTTTCAATTTGGTATTACTACTACAGAGAAGTTGGGATGACTAAGGAATGCAGAACGATCGCAACTATGTCTCAAAAGACAGGTGCGATCGGGATGTCGTACTGAAAACTAAAGTAGTTTGTTTCTTAGCTAACCCAAGCTTGGCGAAACAGTTCGCCTCTAACTTAAGCATTGGGATCGTCACGCTTCGTCTTTCAACTTCCCGTAGGCACTTATGAAATAGCAAAATGTGCCCTCAACTTACCTGTACCCATAAAGGCGATCGCGCCGAGGGAATAAGCAAGTTTTCAAACTGTCCATTCGGGATTTCAACTTGCCCGTACCCATAAAGGCTATTGCGCCTAGGGCAAAGCGTTTGCAATCCAACGCTTCTGGAGACTTTCAACTTACCCGTACCCATAAAGGCGATCGCGCCCCTGTCCAAGCAAAGCCCGTAGCGAAGCCCAAAAACTTTCAACTTACCCGTACCATAAAGGCGATCGCGCCCCACGGCTGCCCGCGTAATGGTTCCCTCCTCTTCACTTTCAACTTACCCGTACCCATAAAGGCGATCGCGCCCTAAGTCTTTTGTTCTAAAGCTTTTTGGGCATAGCTTTCAACTTACCCTTACCCATAAAGGCGATCGTTTCATTGGTCTGGCTAAAACTAATCGAGGTTGCCCGTCCAGGAGCCACCTGAACTTGAACCGCACTGGTAGTCGCTCTGGTGCGATCGACGACCTGATAGGCTGATGTTTGTGCCTGAACAGACAGCCCAGGAGATACCAAACCAATCAATAATGCTGTGCTAACTAAGGTCAGAGCGGGCAATGGTCTCATCGGTCTACCCTCAAAAAGCTATTTACCACCACAGAAACTTCGGTTCCTTCAGGAACAAACTGCACATTGGGTCGCTGCAAGAGTTCTTGCATCGTTTGATCAGAGCGGCGAGATAGTCGTTCAGCAATGGGATTGAAGAAACCTTCCAATGCAGCCGCCCAAATCTGAGGTTCAGCACTCGAAGTGATCACGCTCTGATTAAAGTTACCTCCTGATGTGGTGGTGCTGGACTGGGTACGCGGTTGATTGATAATGGTTCCCACCCGACCCAGGCGGTTGAGTAATCCTGTCAACAGGTCTTGGCGAGCGATATCAGGTCCCACATCATTGAGCTTTTGGGCTATTAATGGTCGATTGTCTTGCCCCCGAATCTGAAGGCTATCGGGAGGTAAGGTTTGCTGACGAATTTGACCAATGCGATCGCGATACACGATGGCGATCGCACTTGCCAACACTAAGTTATTACCTCGCCCTACAGCGCTGGTACGAATCACCAAAACCGTACCCGCAGGGAGTGCCACTGTACCATTGGTGGCTTTCATATCCTCAATTAGCTCTACGGCAAAGCGATTTTCTTGGGCAGACGCTGTACCACCTGTCGAATTATTGCTACCCTCATCCCAAATCATCGGCATAACCCTCTTTCATCACTCTAGGCAGGATAAAATGAGGAATAGTTCTTGAAATGTACTAAAACGATGGTTGAGCCACGCGCACCTGTCAGCACCGTTACCTTCATCGACAACTATTGCACGGTCTACCGCGACTTGTTCGTCGATGTGCGAAGTTTTGAAGCATTCAAATACTTGCATCTTGGTATGATCAGCGACTTGCCCCGCAAATCACTGCCTGCGATTGCTTGTGCCGTTGGCTTGTCAAGTGATCAAGTCCTACATCATTGTCTGACTGAATCTCCCTGGTCAGTTGCCGCATTGCAAAAACGGCGGTTGGAACTGATCTTGCAGCAGTTAAACGATAGAACGATTACGTTAGTGATTGACGAAACCGGCGACCGAAAAAAAGGCAATACCACTGACTATGTGGCTCGGCAGTACATTGGTAACATCGGCAAGATTGAGAACGGGATTGTGTCAGTGAATGCGTATGGCATTGTGGGGCAGTTGACTTTTCCATTGCTGTTCAAAGTCTTCAAGCCGAAACACCGACTCAAGCCTGGCGAGGTGTACCAAACCAAGTTGCAGTTGGCGCAAAGCATCATCCAGGAGCTAGTCACCTTTGGTTTCACCATAGAGCTAGTGCTAGCAGATAGCTTCTATGGTGAGAGCAGTGCGTTTGTCAGCAGTCTTGATGCATTGCACTTACCCTGGATCATGGCAATTCGCTCGAATCATGGCGTATGGATGCCCAATGATGTCGAAGTGACCACCAGTAAGTGGCAGCGATTCGAGCGGGTCTTCTCCAATGGCACGACTGAGGAACGCTACATCCAGGAGGTGATTTTTGGTCGCAGGTTCAAGCATCGTTATTGGACGTTGACAAACAATCCAGCAGAGCTACCAGACAATAGCACTTGGTTCGTGATGAGCCACCTAGATGAGCAGCGAGATCACTTCGACCAGATTGGCAATCTGTATGGCTTGAGAACCTGGGTTGAGTATGGCTTCAAACAATGCAAGGACAAGCTCGGATGGGCGGATTATCGAGTGACGCACTACGCGCAGATTGAGCGCTGGTGGGAAATTGTCAGTAGTGCTTATCTGATGGTCAGCTTACAGTTTGATGGGCTGAATTCTTGCCCGAATGATGGTGAAGAACCGCTACTTGAGAAGTTTTGTTCACATTCATGTTGGCAATCATCGAGCAGTTGGACAAGTCGCTTCCACAACTTACAACTGATCATTCAGCCTTATATCTATTTCTGCATACTCAAGCCTTGGTTATCGGTATGTGCAGTTCCAGCATTGGAGCAGGGCTTCTCGTGCTTGATTCGCCTGCTTAATCAGTTTTCTGGTTGGCAGCATCGTATTGCTGCCAACGAAAGCTCTCCCTTTTCATCTGCTTAGAGTGATGAAAGAGGGATAAATTTGTCTCATCATCATTCGCTGTACGGCTCCCTGCATGGTCGTGAAGCTTTTGTAAATTGGGTCTTGTCCAATCCACAGTTTTTCGATGGGCTGCGACATCAAGCAGTAAATATAGTTATATCTTCAGAAGGTTCCGCTAGTGCACGAGTAGTGAGCTATATCAATGTTTTCCAGCTTTTTTCGGAAGATGAGGCTTTAACTTCGGTTTTGCCCAGACTCATTGCTCATGGTGTAGTACGAGACAAAATCGTGAAAGAAGATGGTAGATGGCGAATTTCTGAGCGAATATACGACCAGCTTTCTGTGCTTGGAAGCCTAATATCAGATACTACTCTTAGAGCAAAAGCAAGTGAACATCTGTCTCCATAACAAGGCATAACAAATCGATGAAGCGGACGGTTGAAAGATCTTGGTGGTGATCCCCAGATTATCTGCCGCCGCTGATTTGAGACCTTATGCCGCTGAATCCTCGGTTAGGGCAGTAGTTTGGAAGTTGTTTGTGAGCGTTTAGCAGCTAGACAAAAAACACTTTGTAGTATTTTGTAGTATAGTCAACGAAGTTTACAGTTTTTTGTTGCGATCGCCTATGAGTCAGCAAACCTTTCTGAAAATGCCCTTCGTCTGGGAAGAACCGAAACCGCTGATTAAAGTTTCACCTCGATTAACCTTTGAACCCGTCAAAGCAAGACACGGCAATCAGCTAATTTCTTTCGGTCGTTACAAGTGTAATGGCTTTATCACTAGATGCCAGCGATCAGAAAAGAGCATTAGAGGATGATCCTCATACAGCGGTTGAGGGGTTTTTAGATTTAGCCAGAGAGGATTTTTCATATCAACCTGAATGGTGGCAGTTTGGAATTAACGAAAATGGGGACATCGTAGGCTTTGTTCTTCCGGTCGTTTTTAACGGAGGTGCTAAAGAGGATCTGGAAGAGGGAACCATCTACTATCTTGGAGTTTTGCCGGAGTATCGAGGGCTTGGCTTTGCGAACGATCTTTTGGCGCAAGGAACGCGGACATTACAAGAAGTTGGAGTTTGGCAAGTATTTTGCGATACAGCAGTCGCTAATGTGCCAATGATCTCTGCGTTCAAGCGGGTTGGCTATCGGCAATATAGTGAACCTTGGGAACGTCCCGTTTAATTGGTGTAGATTGGTGCGGCATAACAACCCGGTTGGAGCGGACAGTTGAGAGTCTTTTCGTCTAGCGTTGTGGTAAATCTGCTGCCGCTCAACCGGAACGTTATGCCGATTGCAAGCAGGATAATTCCCCTTCTTTGGGTTTTGTCCCGAATCTTCACCGGATAACTCCTCTATTATCGTTGGCACTATCCTCCGAATGCCCAAGCAATGCTGCTAGATGCACAACTGCATCGCAATCTTGAATGTGATCTCGAATTTGCTGTTGATTGGCGTACAAATCGTCAGTAACGAGTACCCAAGCTCATGACTCTAGGCTAGCTTTAGCATTGCGGCGCAGCATTGCAGGTTTGATGCGTCGCAATGCCGAAGCCGGAAACCGTTGCTCATACTCTTCATCAGAGATCTCGGCTAATTCTTCTAAGGTTGGATTGACATTCCACGGGTAAGGCTGGAAATCAGCAACATCGGTGTCTTGAGCAAAGCGCTGATTCCAAGGACAGACATCCTGACAGATATCGCAGCCAGCGACCCAGTTGTTGAGATGAGGCGCGATCGCAGCTGGCAAGGTTTCAGACCGATTCTCAATGGTGTGATAAGCAATACATCGATTCGCATCTACAACAAAGGGTTGGGTAATTGCGCCAGTAGGACACGCTTCGATACATCGTGTACAGGTTCCGCAGTGCTGAGTGTGCGGGCGATCCTGCGGCGATTCGCTCACTAATTCTAAATTCGTCAATACTTCGCCTAAAAACACCCACGACCCATAATCGCGAGTAATTACATTGCCGTTTTTTGCAATCCAACCAATCCCCGCACGCTGCGCCCACACTTTATCTTGCACCGGTCCGGTATCTGCATAGAACCGAGCTTGAATCCCTTCGCCCTGAGTTTCCAACCATGCTGACAACGCTTTTAATTTTTTCTGCAAAACCCGGTGATAGTCTCGTCCCCAGCCGTAGCGAGAAATCTTAGCGTACTCGTTGCCTTCTGGTCTGGAATCTGAGGTGTAATAATTGAGCGCCACGCAGATGAGCGATCGCACCTCTGGCATCACCCGACGAATCTCTTCTCGTTTCGGATTCGCCATCCACGCCATGTCTGCTTGGTAGCCCTGGTCAAGCCACGATCGTAGGGCAACAGATGCTGCCAAATCATCATCAAAGTCTTCTACTCGAACGATGCCAACCTTATGAAATCCAAGCTCTAGGGCTTTCTGCTTGATCTGATGGGTGAAGTCGTGCAGTTCAATTTTGTGCATTTCAATCTATTTCAATCTATTTCAATCTAGAGAGAGAAGAGAATTTAGGCGTTGTGATTTGTAATTTTTAAGTTGAGACACAAGCAACCGTTCTAAAAAAACGAAAATAAATGATGAGTGACGTTACTTTAGATTCTACGATTATTGAAATTGAAACAGTGCGGCAGTATTTTGAAACCTTTAATGCAGGAGCGTTTGAGGCGACGGCTCGGCTTTTTGCAGTAGACGGTGTGATGCACGCGCCGTTTAGAGTTGATGTTGCGGGTAGAGATGCGATCGCAACCTATCTCAGCACCGAAGCCAAAGGAATGCAGGCAGTGCCTCAAGATATGACAACGTTAACTCGCGCCGACGGTTCGCTAGAGTCTCACGTTACGGGATTTGCCAAATTTGCAGGTCTTAAAGTCAAGATTGCCTGGATTTTTCACCTAAACGAGGCGCAAGCGATCGTAGAGGTTCGGATTAAACTCATTGCCTCAGCCCAAGAACTCCTAAAAATGCGCGACGCCCAACCTCAGTAACTCGTAAGATGGGGAATGTGCCTTTCTCAGTTGATTCCCATGAAACTCACGACTCGCGGACATTACAGCGTTAAGGCACTGCTCGATCTGTGCTTTCAGCCGCCCGGTCAGCCCACCTCGATCGCTGCGATCGCAAAGCGCCAAGATCTCCCCGCCCCTTATCTTGAGAAACTGTTGATCGAACTGCGGCGCGCCGGATTGGTCGTATCAGTCCGTGGTGCCCAAGGCGGATATCAACTCGCTCGCCCGTCTGCTCAAATTTCCTTAGGGCAAATTTTGCAAGCGGTGGGTGAAACAGTGGAGCCGTTGCCGCGTCACACACCCGATGGCGCTCAGGCGGAAGATTGGGTGGCATTTAGCGTGTGGAATCGGCTGCACCAAAAAATGAAGGAAGCCCTGTACGGCATCTCGTTAGAAGATTTATACTACGATGCCCGAAGCTGGCAAGCTGCTCAGGGAGAAGAAGCCAGCTTTATTGTGTAGAGGGTGCTTGAGGCAGCTTTGAATAGTCCAGAACTTATTTTAATAGGCGCGGCGGTGCTAGATTATCTGATTGGCGATCCGCGAGGGTGGCTGCATCCTGTGCAGGTGATGGGCTGGTGCATTACGGGCTACCTAAAGGTGGTACTCCGAGGGATCAACCATCCAACCCTACTGAAATTAACGGGAACCGGATTCGCGATCGCACTTATCGTTGGTAGCAGCGCGATCGCGCAACTCATCATCGCCATGGCGCGATCGCTGCATCCGATCTTCGGAATACTCGTTGCGGTAATTCTACTGGCGAGTTGCTTTGCAGGACGTAGCTTACGCAACGCCGCCACAGATGTCTTAGAGCCGTTGGCAGCCGGAAATTTGGCAGAGGCGCGATCGCGGTTGCAGCTTTATGTAGGGCGAGATACCCAAACCTTATCTGAACCCGAAATTCTCAGAGCCGTGTTTGAAACCGTTTCTGAAAATGCTGTCGATGGGGTAACGGCTCCATTGTTTTATGCGTTGCTCGGAGCGTTGTTACCTGCGGGAAGCGTTGGCTTAGCGATCGCCTACAAAGCATCGAGCACCCTAGATTCAATGATCGGTTATCGCACGGCACCCTATGCCGAAATTGGTTGGTTTAGCGCCAAAATAGACGACCTTTTAACGTGGCTTCCGTGTCGGCTAACCGTGGTGACATTGGCGTTGCTTTCAGGTAAACCTGCTCATGTTTGGGCACTATGCCGACGAGATGCCCCGCACGATCCAAGTCCAAATTCTGGCTGGAGTGAGTGTGTTTATGCCGCTGCGCTAGATGTGCAAGTTGGCGGCGTCAATCACTATGGCGGCATCGAAAAACAAAAGCCTTTTTTAGGTGAAGCGCTCCGTCCCATTACGGCAGAGCGCGTTTGGGCAGCATTGCGATTAACTCGCTGGTGTGTCTCAATTTGGCTTGGGATATGGGGTGTAGGCTATGGAATATGGAAAACCGCTCATTACTTGATCAACTGAGACTTAATTAATGCAGATTTAACCAACTCTCAAGATACAGGGGTTAAAGAGGTCTTCGACCCGCTTTGCAAGGCAGGGCTTTCGAGAAATTTGCGTCAGGCTTACATTTAAGCAATAGATGTTAGTGTTATCGTCATTGAGTCTGCATTGATGTCATTTATGAAACAATTCATCTTCTCCAAGTTTTTTCAACTAACCTGTCTCAGCGTTTCAACTTCTATTGTTATTCTTTATCCCTTCGCGATCGCCACTGCTATTGGTGAAGCACACCGCGCCGAAAAGATTTCCCAATCGCCCGCTACATCCGCCTCCCAGGTTCCTTATCCTTTCCTCGATCGCGCCTCCAACGGCATGGTTGCTTCTGCCCATCCCCTCGCGTCTCAAGCTGGGCTTGCCATATTGCAACAGGGCGGAAATGCCATTGATGCTGCTGTTGCCACAACCTTTGTCATTTCCGTTGTAGAACCGTTTTCGGCGGGAATCGGCGGCGGTGGATTTATGCTGATGTATGAGGCGAAAAAAAATGAAACCAAAGCGCTCGATTTTCGCGAAAAAGCTCCCCTCAAGGCGAGTCGTACGATGTATCTTGATGCTCAAGGGAAGGTGCGCCCTCAAGCTAGCATCAACGGGCATCTAGCGATCGCAGTGCCGGGAACCGTGGCAGGCATGTATGAAGCCCACCGCCACGCTGGTAAGTTGCCGTGGAAAACGGTGATTGCGCCTGCGATTCAAATCGCCCAATCTGGGTTTCCGGTGAGCAAACCGCTAGCCAATGCTTCTCAAGAACGGCTAGAAATCCTGGCAAAAGATGCAGATGCCAAGAGGCTCTTTACGCGCAATGGCAAGCCGCTTCAGGTAGGGGAACGGCTGGTGCAGCAAGACTTGGCGGCAACCTTACGATCGCTCTCCGAAAATCCCAATTCTTTCTACACGGGTAAGACTGCGGCTGCGATCGCGCAAGACATGGCTGCCAACGGTGGCTTAATTACCCTAGACGACCTTAAGCAATATCGCCCGACGTGGCGAGCGCCAGTCTGCGGTAATTTTCTCAAGGCGAGAGTATGCTCTATGCCGCCGCCTTCATCGGGTGGAGTGCATTTACTACAGATGCTCAATCTGATTGGTGTTACCGATCTCAAACCTGTGGGTTGGCATAGCCCAGATGCATTGCATTTGTTTGCAGAATCCATGCGAATTGCTTATGCCGATCGTGCTACCTATTTGGGCGATCCAGCCTTTGTAAAAGTGCCTGTTGCAGCGTTGACAAATCCAAAATACGCGCAGATCCGACGGCGAGAAATTAACCCAACAAAAGCAACTCCTTCCAACCAGGTGAAAGCGGGTGATCCAAATCTGATTCAGCAGTTGTCCCGCGAATCGAATGAAACGAGCCACTTAACCGTGGTTGATCGCGATCGCAATGCTGTAAGCCTAACCTTCACAGTCAATCTGCGATTTGGGGCAGGCGTTGTGGCAAAAGGAACCGGCATTTTACTCAACAACGAAATGGATGATTTTGCGATCGCGCCCAATACGCCCAATGCATTTGGGTTAGTCGGCGGAGAAGCTAATGCGATCGCGCCTAAAAAAATCCCGCTCTCTAGCATGACGCCCACGATCGTCACTGAAAACGGTCGCTTGCGAATGACCGTCGGCGCGCCCGGAGGCAGCACCATCATCACCACCGTGTTGCAGATTGTTTTGAATGTCTTAGCCTACGACATGACGGCTAAAAAAGCTGTTGCCGCTCCGCGCATTCACCATCAATGGCTGCCGGATAAATTGATGATCGAACAGTGGGGCTTTGATCCTTTAACCGTCGAAGCTTTGCGGCAGCGCGGGCATCAAATCGACGAATCTCGCCCTAGCTGGGGAAATGCCACCGCGATTGTGGTGCAGCCCGATGGCTCCCTCGAAGGAGCGGCTGATCCGCGAGGCGAAGGCATTGCCGCTGGGTTCTAGAGCCTTGAGCTAGGAGTAGCTGATGTACGTTCCCGTTGGGTGATGCCTAACCGTGCTATTTCCAATCTTTCCAATTTGTATTCAAAATAGATGTATTTGGAAACGCCGTAGGATTGCCATTTGCGTTTAATCGCTTTTGCAATTCTTCTAATTTAGGATTTGCCCTGGGTAAATTTTCGACTAACTGGAACGGCATCACTCCCGTTTCCAACGAAAATGCCGCCGTTGTGCCTGCCGCTGCCCCCATCGACCATTCGATCGCATGAACCCGATACGCCGAGGCGCTGATGTGGCTCATTGCCATACTTTTTCCCGTCACAATCAGGTTATCGATCTTGGGAGGAATCATCGATCGCAACGGAATCTGGAATGGAAACGATTCGCCTGCCCCTTGCCGTTCTCCAGGAAGCTCTTGATTCCCTGGTTTTTCCGGTGGCGTTTCTGCCATGCACGGATGAAAATCGAGGTTGTAATGACCAATGCCCACACTATCGGGGTAAATGTGCGATCGCGCTCTTGTTTCCACAGTTTCCGGCTCAATGTTGCCGCGAATCACATCAATCGTGCGTAACCCCGCGATCGCGGCTGCCAAATTGCGGTAGGCTTCGGGCGTCAACGTCTCGCGGTAGTACGGTTCGTTAAACGATTTGCGAGACATCGCCACTTCGTCGATCAAAAAGCCGTCGGGGTAGCCGTAGGAATAGCGACCCACCAGCCGCCGCGCCTCCCGCAGATAAGGGTATTTCGACAATCCGTGTGCTGTGCCCATCGGGGCATCAAAGCCCTGGAGATAGCGAAGGTTGGGATAAGGCTTTTTGATCGGCAATTTTGCATCCGATGTGCCAGAGTGAAACCAGTGGAAAAAGCCGATGGCTTGCTCTTCTGCCCCTTTCAGAGCGCTGACCCGATAGCCGCCTTGCCACCCGCCTAGATCAAGCTGCCCAGCCGATCGCAGTTGCTCACGGGTCAGCAAATAGTTATCCGCCGCGGTGCCCGGTCCATAATCATTGCCCCAACTCCAGTTCTGCATCGAAATATCGCCCGGAACCACCGTTCTAGACCCAGAATTGGGATCTTGGCTGGCAATGCGGCGATAGGTAAACACCAGTTCCGGCGTTTGGGCGTAGCGATCGTCGTTGAAACTGTAAGACTTGGCGTACTGCTCGTAAAAATCGGGCGGGGAGGCGGGTTGCGGCGTGTCGGTTGCCTCCATCGCAAACGTGTAGGTCAGCGCTTGTGGGCAGTAGGGATTCCCCGTCTCGCTCGGAGAAGAAGGATTGCGATGCGATCGCGGATCGATTCCCACTTGGTAGGGTACATCAGTTAGGGCGAGCAGTTCCCCGGTTTCCGTTGCTTCCACCACATACCAGTTGCCAGAGGCAGGGGGCGTAAACCGGACAATTTTTTTCGTAAATAATTCAGAATCGGTCTCCCGATAGCTATCTTCGATCGTGCGCGAGAGCGGGTAGGTGTTGAGCGGGGGTGCACCAGCCGCCGGACTGTGCTGAATTCCTCGCACCGACAGAATTTGGCTCCCTTCCACTTGCAGCGATTTTGCGACTGTATTCGGAAAAAAATGCAGCTTGCCTTTGCCTTCTTTTTCAGCGTTTCTCAGCATCGCTTGCAGCTTGTCGTGCCCTTGTTTGGGCATAAAACAGACCAAACTCACCCAACAACTGCCCGGATTTTTGTTGTTGTTTTGCGCCAAAATGGCTTGCCGCAGTTCGGTGTAGCCTTGGGGAAAATAGAGCCGCGATCGCTGCGTGGGTTTCTCGTCTAACGCAGACGTTCCTTGCGCGGTGATCTGCCCGCCCACCCAATCGGTAATCTCAGTGAGGCAAACGGTTCGTCCTGCCTTCAGTGCCTCCGCTGTTGCTGCCACTCCAGAAATTCCGCCGCCTACCACTAGCACATCACACGCCACCTCTTGATCAACCGCCCTCGCAGGTGCACTCTGCGCGACCCGGTGATCGGGTGCGGCAACTGCCGAGAGCGCGCCCCATCCGGTCATGACCGCTCCGCTGAGGGGCAGCGCGATCGCGCCCAGAGACAACACGTTCTTCATAACTCACCCTCTGTTCCACTGGTATACAAACAACTGTTATATAAACAAAGTGACCTAAACAAATTGATACAAACAAAGTCTGCCCGATTTTCCAACCGATCTCAGTCCGCCCCTGATCTCTCACTTCAGCCTTTCCTGTCTCACCCTACCCCGGCTCAGTCCTGCCGAGCAACCTTAAGCATTCAACCGATGGTTCCAACTCGACCGGCAGACTGATATTATTTAGAGCAGAATAAAAGATGAGAATGGCACGTTTTGAATGAAGAACCCCGATCAAACCCCTCCCCCTTGCCAAACTTCTAGTGACAGCTTAAGTTGAACACAGGTTTCGCCGATGCCAAGCTCTAGATGCCGATTCCTCTGGTTATTGCTCTGGATGCTCTGGCGTTGCTCAGACACTACACGATGGATAAAACGTGATGAAACGCAGGATTTTGCTGGGCGCTAATGCTGCTGTTCTGTCCTCAATGGCCTTATTTGTATCACAAAGCACTGCACAACAGAGTAGTATTCGGGTTCGAGTCAATCGTTGGATTGGGGTGCAACAGGTTTTTGGAGACGTCAGCTACACGGCTCAAAACAGTGTTCGCCCCGCTCGGGTGGGCGATCGCTTGCAAAATCCGGGAGACAGCATTACCACTGGCAAAAGCGCCTCAGCCGCGCTGCTCGTCGATACTGGCATCGGCACCATTAACGTTTTAGAGAAAACTAAACTCTTGCTACGAGAACTCACAAAAACTCCCAATGATGGTCACATTACGCGGCTCGATGTGGTGCAAGGGCAGGTGCGGCTCAAACTACGAAGATTTACCAACCGCGAATCCCAGCTAGAGCTTCGCACGCCAGCAGGGCTAAGCAGCGTCCGGGGAACCGAGTTTGGGGTGAGCGTGCAGCCGAGTGGCAAAACGGCTGTCGCCACTTTAGAAGGAGCCGTAGCGACAGCGGCTCAGGGGGTGGAAGTTTCAGTGCCCGCCGGTTTTCAAAATTTTACGATCCCTGGTGAAGCGCCCACAAACCCAGTACCTTTAAGAGATGATCCGAGGTTGGAATACCGATTCGACAAAATTCTGGCGGACGGTGGTATTCGCAATGTGCGGCTCATGGGTCGAGTTGACCCAGTGAACTCGGTCACTGTTGATGGACAGCCTGAACCCGTCGATCGCAACGGGTTCTTCCGGGTTCTCTATCTTGCTCCTTCATTTCTAAAAATCAAAGTCGTTGTCACTACTCCGCTTGGAAAAACGCAAACCTATGAACTGGCGCTTCAGTGAACTCGGATGGCGCTTACTCCCTGGTGGCATTGCCGCACTCGCGATCGCGGCGTTACTCAAATTGGGGGTGCTGCAACCTGCCGAACAGCTTGCGTACACTGCCCTATTTCAGGCGCGGGGTGAAGTGCCGTGGGACGACCGCCTTGTGCTGGTTGCCATTGATGATGGCACGCTAAAACGGTTAGGGCGATTCCCGTTCTCAAGAAAATATTATGCTCAACTGGTAGATCGCCTGGACACAGCCGGAGCCAGCGTCGTCGCCCTAGATGTTTTGTTTTCTGAACAGACGCCCGAAGATCAAGGGTTGGCTCAAGCGATGGTGCGATCGGGGCGAGTCGTGCTAGCACAGGCAGACGAGCAAATCGAGTTTCCGTTGCTGCCTGTGCCCCAGTTGTACGATGCTGCCCTCGCGGCGGGGCATACTCGTGCCGTGATGGATGCTGACGGCATCGTGCGGAAACTAGACCCGCAGTTTCAGAACAATATTGCGTTTGGGCTGGCGGCGATCGATGCCTATGCGCTTGCCCATGCCGCGATTCCCTCGGTTGATCGCCGCCAGCCGATGTGGCTAAACTGGTCGGGGTCGGTCACCCATCTTCGGCGCTACTCGTTTGCTGATGTGGTGCAGGGGCGGGTCAACGATCGCGTGTTTCGCAACAAAATTGTGATTGTTGGAGCCACGGCTGCGGGTCTCGATCCGCTCCGCACGCCGTTTAATTTAAACGTTCCTGCTAGCGGCGTCCATCTGCAAGCGACTTTGATTCACAACGTTTTGCAAAACAACATTCTCCAGCCTGTGAGGTCTACGTGGGTTTTGCTGGTGCTAGGTGGTCCGCTACTGAGCCTCATTCTCAGTTTCTGGCGCACCGAAATTCAGGCGTTGATCGCCTTTGGCAGCACTCTAGGCTGGGGCGGGGTGAGTTTGCTTTTGCTCAAATTCAACTATCTTATTCCGGTTGCGTTTCCCATTGGTCTGATTGTTTCAACAACCATATTAGTTGTGTTAACAGAACGCTTACGCATGAATGCGATGTTGCAGCAGCAGGTGCGGCAACTATGGCAACGCTACGAGTCTGATTTGGTAATCAGCCCTCCCGATCTCAGAGAGCCGCCGCCGCTGCCGCCCACCTCTCTAGCGTCGATGCAGCGCGTGACGCAGTTGGCTGCCCTTGCCGAACGATTTGGGCGATCGCAATCTACCCAAGCTGCGATCGCGCGCAATTTGTCGATGGGCTTAGCCGCTGCTGATTTTGATGGTTTGGTGTGGTTTTGCAACCCGACTGCCGCCACTCTGCTGAAGCTAGAAATTGGCAGTCGGCTAGAAATAGAGCTAGTGCCTCACTGGCTAAGCGACGCAGAGTGGCAAGACGCCTTGACGACGCTGCAATCGGAAAAATCTGCCCGTCCTAAAGAGCGTTTGCTGGGCACGCGCTGGTACTGTTTGGGGCTAGAACCGTTGACCTATCAAACTCATGCAGCCCTTGACCCGCCATCTGCCCACGACGCTCTGCCACCTGACGGGGGGAGCCATTTTCGGTTAGACGGCATTTTGCTGTTGCTTGAAGACATCAGCGATCGCAAGAAAATCGAAGCGAGTTTAGACCAGCAAATTGATGAACTGCATCAGATGAGTCAACTCAAAGATGACTTTTTGAGTACCGTTTCTCACGAATTGCGGACGCCACTCACCAACATGAAAATGGCGATTCAACTTTTGAAAATGGTGGGAACAGAGGCTCAGCGTGACCACTACCTGCAAATTCTCGATAACGAGTGCACTCGTGAAACCGAGCTAATTAATGATCTGCTTGACCTTCAGCGCTTAGAAGTCGGGGGGCAAGTTCTTCGCCCAGAGCATATTGATCTGCGAACCTGGCTTCCTGAATTAATTGAGCCATTTTATAAACGGACGGAGGCTCGCAGGCAGGCGTTAACCGTGCGCGTGGATGAGGATCTACCAGACATCGAGTGCGATCGCTCTAGTCTAGAACGGGTGATTGTGGAGTTGGTGAACAATGCCTGCAAATACACGCCCCCCGAAGGAGAGATTTTGGTGACGGCAGATATGGTAGATCCAGATTTTAAGGTCATGGTATGCAATTCGGGAGTCGAGATCCCAGAAGAAGAATTATCTCGCGTTTTCGATCGGTTTTATCGCGTTCCTAAAGCCGATCCGTGGAAACAAGGCGGCACAGGGCTAGGGCTTGCCCTCGTAAAACGCTTGGTCGAATGCTTGAATGGAAAAATTCAGGTTTCCAGTGGAGGGGGTTGGACGACCTTCATCGTAAACTTGCCTGCGGATGAAGTATAGGCTGAGCAGGAACGGCGCAATTCGATGATTAATTAAAAAGCCCTGTCTAGACTAAATTTTAATCATTTAGAATGCAGAGAATTGCACTTTGTTTTGCAGATTGTTTATGAGTATTGCAGCCCCCACCTTGGCAGAAAAGACGGTTGAATTTTTTGATTGGATTTTAGGATCGGATGCAAATGCCATTGCCGCGTATGTTGAAAATCTTCGTAGCCAGCATCCCCATCTCGATCGTCAAGCCATTGCTCGAAAGATTGTCGATGAGCAAGCTTTTAATAATGGTTGGGTTGGGGCAGCAACAGGGTTAGTGGGGCTGTCTGCATTGGCGTTAACGTTGCCGTTGGATGTGATTAGAACGTGGAAGATTCAGGATTTTACAATTAAAGCGATCGCATACGCTTACGGGCACACGCCTTACACGACAGATCTGAAAACGGCTGTTTTCCTGCTGATGTCGAATGGGTCGTTTGATGAACTGAAAGAGTTTGCGATCAATGAAACCGCCAATGTGATGAAACATTCTGCCTTCAATGCGGTTGATCTGGTGAAAACGTCCTCGATCCGAGTGGCGACAAAAGAGGCTCCTAAATATTTGGCAGAAGCGCTCTGTAGGGTGTCGGGTCGAAAGCTGACCGAGAAATTGCTGCAACGCTCGACTGCGATCGCAGTTCCCATCATTGGCGCAACGCTGAGCGGCGGTGTAGATTGGCTGACAACCCAAGCAGTGGGCAATCTTGCGATCGAGTTTTTCGAGAACTCTGGTCTAGAATTTGTCAACTCTCTCGGTCTTCCACCAAGCTGATCGATTGGTTTAGAACCATCTCGTCTAGAACAATGCTAGAGGAGTTGCTAAAATGGCGCGATTTGCAAAGCTAGGCTCTGACGAATTGCGCCGTTTTGGTTGTCGTAGCGATCAATTCTGTCATAACGCTATGACAAATAGTATTGAAAATGGTATTGAAATAGTACGTTGAAACTAGTTCATTAAATCAGAAATCGGCAGTGCCAATGCTAGGAAACTCAGCAAAATTGCGTAGATAAAAATATTTATTTATATACAAATTAATTCTTTATAAAAACTTTACGCATTTCAGGATTGAATTTATCGTATTGATACCGACACTTCTTGTGTAAAGTTTGTATGTTAGTTGGTAAGGCAGCTTTGTGTTTCTAAAAACCGCTGAAAGCAAGGCAAACTAAGGGCATTGTCAGCAAACCATCAACGGTTGCTCTACTGACACAAACTCTTAAAGGGTTTACGGTGATCTTGATGGGAGCCAGGGAATTCTCGGTATATTGCTACCTTTGGATGCAACATTTTATTGCATTTTATGCGGATTGTTTCCGTTTGGCTGAGGACTTTAAAACAGTCAAGCTGTACTGAAGTGCTACAGCATTCAGTTATTCATCACACAGGTTTGCATCATGACAACCACAAAAAAACAAACACCATCTGCTGAAAAACCTAAACCAGATCAATCAAGCACTTCTAAAGCACTGCTGAATGACCTGATTCAAAATGAAATCTCTCGGATTTCAGAGCTACAAAGCGTCCACTCAGCCATTCTTGAAGAATTCGCTCAGTTCGTCATTGCGAATCACAAGAAAAAGCCGAAGCTGCCCAAAGTTGTAAAACCTAAGCCGTTGACTCTTGCTCAACTCAAAGCAGCCGTTTATGAGCACTTCCATACAAAAGACACAACAGCCCTGAAGAAATCTAGCACTTTTCAACTTGCAACAAGTGGTATGGGCAAGCTGGATCTCAGCAAGAAAGATGGTTGGGAAGCTTTGTATCGCAAGTTTATTGGAGTTCTACCCGGAGAGGACAACGAAACAGGCAAGGGCTGTATCAATGGTATCAACATCTTCAAATACGATTTGCCGTGGCGGGCATTTGGACTCAATCGTAAAACTGCCTCAACAGAAGATGTGAAATCTGCGTACCGAGAATTGAGCAAGATCTATCACCCTGATAATCGTGAAACAGGGAATGCCGACGTTTTTAACCGTTTGACTGTTTTCTACAAAAGTTTGACTGAGAGATTTTAAAGATGGCAGAACATTACATTACATCCAAAGAACTGATCAGCACTCTAAAGATTAGTTCTCAAGAGTTGATTACAATCGAACAGTTTTTTGATGCCATTCCAGACGATGAATGGGAATTGCTCGAAGGAAAAGACTATAGAGTTGTTGCTGGAAACGGATTGCGCGAGTACACTACGCCAGGGGCATATACGCTCGCACGTTATTTAGATGCAACACAGAAACAAGGTTTTTGGGAGGTAATCAAAGAATGGTTCTCGCATAGGAAGCGCGAGGTTCGTAGAGCATTTGTTAGAAAAAAGATTCTAGATAACTGTTCCTCACTAGTAAAACGTAACGATATTTTTTTTGTTTCAAGATCTGATGTCGTTGCTATTTTTGGAACTAAACCTAGTTATCTTAAAAAAATGTCTGAGATAGCACAACGCGCTGAGCAACCGCTCCTCAAAGGTCAAGATTACGATGAGTTCATCGACGAAGGCGGCTTGCATTATTCGCTGGCAGGCATCGATAAGCTCTCTCAAGTGCTGAAGACATCGTTAACGAAGAAGAATCGCCGGGAGTGGTGTACTGACGTAGGCGAAGTGATTCGTCCGCAAGTTAAAGATATCGTTGATCAAATTATTAAACGAGATAAGGGAATCCAGAAAGCGATCTGCAAAGTCAAGAGAGATAATGACAACACTTGCCAGGTTACAGGAAAAAAACCTGACAAAGTGAATAACTTTAAAATTGCAGCCCATCACTTGTATTCTCGAAATTCTTATCCTCATCTTGCCGATGTTGATAAAAATTTGATTACACTCACCTGTGAAGTCCACGAACAGTTTCATCAATATATGGGAGGGTATGGCAAACCTTGCACGATCGATGATTTCATTAAATTTGTTGAGCAGTACTATCCCAGCAGCAATCAAGTTGTGATCTGTCTAAATGATCAGAAGCGAGTCTTGGGCAATCCTGAACCCGTCAATCAGCGCAAGCCTCACGTTTTATATCTTCCGGTTAGCAGAGTTTTGTGATGACTAATCTGTTTCGCATTGTCTGGCGTGTAATGGTCTGGCGTATAATTGTAAATTACTCTTACGTCCTCCACGATGTACCCGTCGAGTAGATCTGCGATCGCGCCAACCCGAATGCAAGGGCTGCATCTCCTATTCGGGTTGAGTTAATGATACTATTCGCCGTACTGCCCGCCAGATACTTTTCCCCGAAAAACAATGTATTGGTACAGGTTGTAAAACAGCATCACTGGAATCAGAAAACCAATAAAAATGATCATAATGACCAATGAACTTGGATCAGCAGCCGCTTCATAGATGGTAATTTGGGTTGGAATGATGTATGGAAAAACAATCAGTCCTAAACCCAGAAACGTGAATACAAACAGCAAAATTGTCCAAACAAAGGGAGCACGATCTTCTTTACGATTAAGACTTCGCAAAAGTTGGGCAATCAGAAACACTCCAACAAATGGAATTGCCGCAAAAATATAAACCAATGGAGGCTCAAATAAACGTGCTCTAGCGCTTTCATAAAAAATTGGAGTAGACACCGTAATAAAAACTGCACCAATCAGTGTTGTCCAGGCAGCAAGTTTTGCCGTCCCATAGTGAATCTCTTGTAGCTCACCGCTCGTTTTCCAAATCAGATAGGTTGAGCCGATCAGCACATAGCCTTGAATCAGCGTCAGCGCCACCAGAACAGATTGCCACGTCAGCCAGTCCCAGGTGCCGCCAATAAAGTGACCGGCTTGATCAACGCTAATGCCCGATAGCACTGCACCCAGCGCAAAACCTTGACCCAAAGCGGCGGCAAAACTTCCAGTTCCAAAAGCAATATTCCAGAAGAATTTGCGGTTAGCTTGTTCTCGAAACTCGAAGGCGACGCCGCGAAAAATAAACCCAAACACCATGATGAAGATCGGAATGTATAACGCGCTCAAAATGGTTCCGTAGGCTAAGGGAAATGCCCCAAACAAACTACCCCCCATCAGAACAAGCCATGTTTCATTGGCGTCCCAGATGTTGCTTAGACTGGTCATCAAAATGCCGCGTCGCTCTTCATCAGACGACGTTAGCGACAAAATGCCGACTCCCAAATCAAACCCGTCGAGCATGACGTAGAGCAATAAGAACAATGCCAAAATGATGAACCAGCATTGAGGCAGAAAATAGCGTAGCGTTTCCATTAATTCTCCTGAATGGGGCTTTCTACCGGTTGAGCAGATGAAAGACGTAAAGCAGGACTTGAAAGCAGGACTTGAAACCAGGACTTGAAACAATATAGATATAGATCCAATGGTCTGAGGAATACCCTGCGGCAATGCTTCGCCAAGTTAGGCATCGCGATCGCTTACTGCTGGGCTTCTACAGGGCGCTCATCTGGAACAAACTCACCGGGCGAGGTGTCGATCGCAGGTTTTGTTACCTCGGTTCCTGGAATGGGCAACCCTAAATCAGGACCTTTGCGAACAATGCGGCTACCAAAATACAACGTCGCGATCAACAGTAATGCATACACGGCTGTGAATCCGAGAAGAGACGTTAAAACATTGCTAGCAGGAACGTTAGATACAGAATCTGCCGTCCGAATCTGCCCATACACCGACCACGGTTGCCGCCCTACACAGCGAACGATCCAGCCAGACTCGACGGCAACATAACCGAGGGGTGCAGAAAAGAGCCAGATTCGCATCAGCCACTTTTGATCTGCGATCGCATCAGTAGACAACTTGCCTCGCAGCCACTGAACCACGGTTAACCCCATCAAGGCTGCTAAAAAGAACCCGATCGCAATCATCGTTCGGAAGGCATAGTAGATCAGCCCCACGGCATGAGGTCGCTCATCAGATTTGATATCTTTTAACCCAATCACAGGTCGGGTCAATTCTTTTCTAAATTCCAGAATGTAACCTAGTGCGTTGGGAATCGTGACCTCAAAATCATTCTTCTCAGCTTTGTCGTTGGGAATGGCGATCACGCTCCAATCGGCAGGCTGCCCGGCGGGGGTGGTTTCCCATTGCGCCTCCATCGCGGCGAGTTTAGACGGCTGATAGTGTTGGACTTGCTCGCCGCTGGTGTGTCCGAGGTAGATTTGAAAAGGAGCCACTGCGATCGCGGCTGCCAGCACAATTTTGAAAGATTTGGCAAAAAAGGCTTCATGACGACGGTTGAGAATATACCAAGCGCTAATGCCGCCAATGACAAACAGCGATGTCTCCAGCGTTGCAAAAAACATATGGGAGACGCTGTTGAGCCAAAACGGGTTAAACAGTGCCCGGAAATAGTCAGTCACAACAAATTTACCGTTTACCAACTCCACACCCGCCGGAGTCTGCATCCAGGAATTGGCAATCAAAATAAACACGGTAGAAAGATTGGCTCCAACCGCCACCAAAATGGTAGACATAAAGTGGATCGCCGGGTTCACCCGCTCCCACCCAAACAGCATAATGCCAAGAAACGCCGCCTCTAGCATGAATGCCCAGGATGCCTCAAAGCCGATCACGCTCCCAAAAAAATTGCCCACCGCTTCTGAAAACGGTGCCCAGTTCGTCCCAAACTGAAACTCCATCGGAATTCCGGTGGCAACTCCGATGCCAAAATTTAGGACGTAAAATTTGCTCCAAAAGCGGGCATGAAGGTAGTAATCAGGGTTTTTGGTTTTGAGCCAAAGTCCTTCGACGATGACTAGATAAATGCCCATTCCCGTTGTTAAGACTGGCCACAAAATATGAAAGATTGCAGTCACTGCAAACTGCATGCGAGATAAAACAACGGTGTCGGATAAAAAATCCATGACAACTTCCTACATCAAGGGGTTCTCCCTCGAATGGTAGTGAGCGAATCGGCTGAGGAGGCTTGATTTGAGGAAGTCTTAAGGTTTTACCGCCGGTCATAGAGTGCCAACTGCGAAAAAGTGTAGTCCTCTGGTGCTTTAGTTTGTTGGCTCGGCTACAAGACTGCCTCCAGGCTAGGGGATCAAGGAAAATCTGCCTGGGTATTGCGGAGCGATCGCAACTATTTATAGAGATAGAGCTTATAGAGATAGAACGCGATCGCACAAAAATTTTTCTACACCAAAAATGGGGCAAACACAGATGCTGAACTTTCGTACTGTCCGCTATCTGCCTTGCCCCTGAGATCGAATTTACTTGAATTTACATTTGGCGAATGTAGGCTTACTCTACTCCCTCAATTCGATCTTCCACTTCTTGATACAACTCACGCAGCTTATCAAGATTTTCTTCACTCGTTTCCCAGTAGCCGCGACCATTCGCTTCAAGCAGCGTCGTCACCATTTTCCGAAACGAACTCGGATTGAGATCGAGCAGCCGCTTTTGCATCTCCTCATCTTTGACAAAGGTTTCATTCGCGTCTTCATAGATCCAATTGTCTACCGCGCCTGCTGTGGCTGACCAACCCATCGTGTTGACCAGTCGCTTCGAGAGTTCCCGAACGCCTTCATAGCCGTGAGACAACATGCCCTCATACCACTTAGGATTGAGGAGCTTTGTGCGCGCATCGAGCCGAACTGTTTCAGACAAGGTGCGAATCTGAGCGTTTGCCGTTGTCGTGTCTGCCATAAAGGAGGTCGGTGCTTTGCCATCATCGCGCAAACTTGCCACAATCTTTGTTGGGTCAGAATCGTAGTAGTGCGAAACATCGGTAAGCGAGATTTCAGACGAATCCAAGTTTTGGAAGGTGACATCTGCGGTCTTCAAGGTTTCGCGGAAGATTTTCTCGTTTTGCTCCATCATGCCGGGGTTGTCAGACGAGAACGCAAACCCTTTGCGGGAAAGGTACATGTTTTGCAGTTCTTCTTCGTTATCCCATGTGCCGTTTTCTACTGCCAAATTAACGTTTGACGAATAAGACCCAGAAGCGTTGGAAAAGACGCGGGTTGCCGCTTGGCGCAGGTTAATTCCCAGTTCATCAGCTTGCTTGAGCGCATGTTTGCGAACAAAGTTCATCTCCAACGGCTCGTCTGCCTCGGCAGCCATTTTCACCGCCCGATCAAGCAGTGCCATTTGGTTGATAAACAAGTCGCGGAACACTCCGGAACAGTTCACCACAACGTCAATCCGAGGACGAGCCAACTCTTCTAGGGTGACCAATTCCAGCTTATTCATCCGTCCTAAAGAATCTGGCACGGGTCGCACCCCGATCATCCAGAAAATTTGGGCGATCGACTCGCCGTAGGTTTTGATGTTGTCGGTTCCCCAAAGCACGCAGGCGATCGTTTCTGGATACGCGCCACCATTTTCTGCACACTGACGAGCAATCAAGCGATCGACGACGATTTTGGCAGATTTCACTGCTGCCGCCGTCGGAATCGATTGCGGATCAAGCGCATGAATATTTTTTCCGGTGGGCAAGACATCTGGGTTGCGAATTGGATCGCCGCCAGGGCCGGGAATAGTGTATTGCCCATCGAGCGCCATCAGCAGTGCCCCAAGTTCGTTATCGGCAACCACTTGCTTGAGGCAAAATTGCAAAAATTCGATCAATGGCTTGAGGAGTTCCTCATCAACAGTCTTGAAGCCCGACTCGTGGAGAGATTCAACCCAAGGGGCTTTTTTGCCGCTAAAGCTAAACAGACTCGTCAGCATCGACATTTTCGACACCCGACCTTCTTCATCTACTTGAGACTTCACCATGACACCCACGGCAGCGCGAGTTGCTTGGTTGATGTCATTGAGGAGTTGAACGTCATTGAGAATGCCTAAATCGCTGTTTTGGAAGATTTCGTCAATATCGCGACCCAGGCTGTTGGCAATGATGCGGGGCAAACTGACCATGTTCTCTTCAGGGCGATCGAGGCTCGCAATATTCACCAAGGTTGCGATCGCTTCTTCTGCCGTGGGTGGTTTGCCAATCACATGCAGCCCACAGGGCAACAACCGCGATTCGATCTCCATCAGCTTGATGTAAACCTTACCCACGATCGTATCTCGCGCTTCAGACGTTAGATCTTTAGACTCTTCTGGAAGCTCAATATCTTTGTCGAGATTGCAGATCCGCGCCTTGTCCATAATCGTGTCTACGATTTGCACCCCACGACCCGAATCTTTGAGCGTTTGATACGAGCCAACTAGGTCGCTAAGCTCTTTCAAGCCTTTGTAAAGTCCGGCATTTTCAGCAGGAGGAGTCAGGTAGCTGATCGTTTCTGCATAAGAGCGACGCTTGGCGATCGTGGCTTCTGACGGATTGTTCGCCGCGTAGTAATACAGGTTGGGAATCGTGCCGATCAAGCTATCGGGAAAACAGTCCTCCGACATGCCGATTTGCTTACCGGGCATAAATTCTAGCGAACCGTGGGTGCCAAAATGCAGCACGGCATCGGCTTTCCAAACCTTTTCAAGATAGGTATAGTAAGCCGCGAACCCATGGTGAGGGCTGGCAGAGCGCGAAAACAGCAGCCGCATCGGATCGCCTTCATACCCAAACGTGGGCTGCACGCCGATAAAGACATTGCCGAACGCCTTGCCGTAGACCAACAGGTTTTGTCCATCGGTGTTAAGATGCCCTGGAGCCGTGCCCCAAGACGGAATCAACCTTTCGTGATACGGCGTCAGTTCTTCATATTCTGGAACTGACATGCGGTAGGCAATGTTGAGTTCGGGGCTGTTGTATTGAGCGCGGGCATCGTGGAGCACTTCCAGCATCAGCGCTTCGGCGGTTTCTGGCAGATCTTCCACGTCGTAGCCGTTTTGCTTGAGTCCTTCCATCACTTTATAGATAGAGCCAAACACATCGAGATAGGCGGCAGTTCCGACGTTGCCTTTGTCTGGCGGAAAGCTGAATACCGTGATGGCTACTCGCTTATGGAGTTTGGGCTTGTGGCGGAGGTTTGCCCACTTTAAGGCGCGTTGGGCGATCGCTTCGACTCGATCTTGGAGGGCGATCGCTTTGCCCGTCATGCCATCGCGTCCAGATACGATGATCGGCTCGATCGCCCCGTCCAACTCTGGCAGCGCAATCTGGAGCGCTACTTGAATCGGGTGCAACCCCAACTCGCTATCTTGCCATTCCTCTGTGGTTTGAAATACCAGGGGCAGTGCCACCATATAGGGGCGATTTAGACGCTTGAGTGACTCGATCGCTTTCGGGTGATCTTGCCGGGCTGGGCCTCCAACCAAAGCAAACCCAGTTAGTGAAACGACGACATCTACGATCGCGGTGTCAGGCGCGGTTCCCTCAACGTTGCGCGCTGCGCTCAGCGGGTCATAGAAAAACGCCTCGACAGGTTTAGAGAAATCTAAGCCGCCTGCAAACACCGGAATGACCCGTGCCCCCATCGCTTCAAATTCCTGCACCATCGCCACATAGTGGGCGTCATCCCCCGTAACCAGGTGAGTGCGTTGCAGCACTAGCCCAACCGTGGGCGCGAGAGGATCTTTGAGATCTGAAGTAATATCTTTTCTAGAGTTAAACCAGTTGAGATATTCTTTGAGGTCTTCAAACATGGTAGGCGCGAGGGGATGCCAGATGCCCAAATCGGGGTAGGTCACTGGCTCTTGGTAGGTCGCTCCTGCCTCAACCGAGCCTTTGTAAACATATTTGTCTGCCAGCATCAGCAGAAAGTTCTCTAGGTTTTCAGCATTGCCGCCGAGCCAATATTGGAAGCTCAGCATAAAGTTCCGAGCATCCTGCGCCTTGTCCATTGGCAGATACTTCAGCACCTTGGGCAGCGTGTTGAGCAGCTTGAGCATGGCATCTTGGAAACTTGACCCCGACTGCTCTTTGCGCTTCTTCATAAACTGCGCGATCGCGCTCTTCGACTGACCCAACTGAGCCATCGAAAAGCTGCCCATTTTGTTGAGGCGCATCACCTGCGGCATTGACGGAAACACCACTGCCACATCTAAGTGGTCGCGATGAGGCTCCACTGCCGCCACTAATTTTTCTGCTAAGTCTTCTAAAAAGATCAGCGAGGCGATAAAAATGTTTGCTTTAGCCACGTCGCGCTGGAAGTCTTCGTAGTTTGTAGGGTCTCGAAGTTCTTCGATCAGGTATCCACTAATTTCAACCGCAATGTGAGGATGCTTAGCGTTGATCGATCGCACAGCGGCAGATAGCGCGCTTTGGTACTGTGGCTCTAGCACGACATAGACCACCTTGAGTAAGGATCGTGCCCCTAAGTTGTCGGGTGCAATGTGTCTTATGGTGGGCTTGACGTGGGTGAACATGCGGTCAGACTCCTTTGAGGCGTGTTCTCTTCTCAACAATTTACTCGCATTTAAGCGACGATTGCCCAGTGGCAGCACAGTTTAAAAATGCAAACCAAGGACGCATTCTAAGGAAGCTTGTACGGTGGCTCCTTTAGAAATGGCGGGGTAGGCATCGCGGTCTGAAAAGCACTTAATCAAGTTTTATTAAGCATTTTCCCATAGTCTACGATGCGTGACGTGACGTTAGATATAAATGTGTTTTTACCAGAAAACGCCTACCCAATGAGCATTTCGGCAGATATCTGACACAATTTGATAAAAAACCTGAGATATTTGTTTATTTTTGTACACAAATTCGCGAGTAATCGGTTGCAAATTTATTACAATTTCTTCATCATCTTTTTGACTCAACGGTTAGTCAGTAGATCCGGTTTAGCACAGGGGTAAGTCAGCACCACCAGAAAATCTTCTTCTACATCCTGTGGTTGCAAAATCTTGGAGTGGATGGAGTCACCTTTTGGTAACCGTAGAACTCCTATTTTTGCGATTTTTTGCGATCGCAGGGTTAATCGTGGCAATTTGCCTCCGAAGGCGAGCTTCGCAGAGCGCTACAACAGCGACATTACCCCTGTGTCCTATTCTGGAGCCTCGCTGACCCTAACAATTTGCTCAATCCACCCCTGAATGAAGCGGGTTTGCCCGCCTGCACCGCTCAAAAACGACATGGTGAACCCAAGAATCAGCAGACTGCCCAAAATCCCGATAAATCGAGAATGCCGAGCCACCCCTGAATCTCTCAAAATTCTGGCTAAAGGTCGGCTTTGACGACGCAGTTTTCTCTCGTTGGTAACTAGTCGCTTCCTCGCAAATGGGTCGCGCACATAGTGCCCACTGACGCTAACCACAAAGCGAGATCGACAGTGCGGGCAGGTCAACAATCCTTTCATCAGTCTGACCGAGCGGACATCGCTTGTGCGATCGCAAATTGGGCAAGGAATTGAATAGTGGTCAAAGCTATAGACACTCATCGCGCAGGGAAGGGGGAAGGAATTTATAAAGAGCTTATTTGATTGAATTGAGCAGAGTTACAGTGCGATCGCAAGAAATCTTGTTCCGCTATTGAATATCAAAGGTATCCGATTTGCTCGAAGGAAACATAGCCTATGTGACCAGTCTACCCAAGTTTGCTCAGATCTTCTTCAGATTTTTGGCGTAGCTTTAAACGCTTTAATATTCAAAAAGTTCTAATTTTTTTGCTGGATGTAACGTTCTGTATCATTGAACAGAAGCTGCTAATTAAGTTCCCCATACTTTTTTGTTAAGAGAGCATAGAAACCCGATGTCATTGCATGAAAAGATGCCCTAGCAATCAGAATGTTTCTTGGCATAGGAGTTAAAAATCCCTCACAATGAGAGACAGAAACAAAATTTAACTTTATTAAAATTTTCGCATTCAAGAAATGTCGTCTGCCCCTCCGCACGTTCTGCTTTCTGATCACCAAGTTTCGCCTGAGTCTACCCCAACCCCTCTGCTGAGCCGTCTACATCCCCCCCCTGAGACCATCGTGCTGATGCTAGCGGTGCTGATCGGTGGCGGTGCAGGCTTAGGCGTCGTTGCCTTTCGGTATTTAATTGAGGTCATCCATCGCTGGATGCTAGAAGACTTGATGGGGCAGATCAACCATTGGGGTGCCTGGTCGTTAGCCTGCGTGCCGATGCTGGGCGGCATCCTCGTCGGCTTGATGCGGTGGGGTTTGAAAGATTTTGGCACGGGCATTTCAGGGCTAATGACGGCGGTGCAGTCAGGGAAAGAATTGTCGCCGATCAAATCAGTGGGAAAAGCGATCGCGGCGTCTGTGTCGCTTGGCTCTGGTGCCTCCCTCGGCCCGGAAGGACCCAGCGTAGAAATTGGCGCTCACATCGGCATGTTTTTAGGGCAACTCCTCAAAGTATCCCAAGAGCGACAGCGTTTGCTGTTGGGAGCAGGCGCGGCGGCGGGTTTGTCAGCCGGGTTCAACGCCCCGATCGCTGGGGTGTTCTTTGCCCTAGAAGTCGTTTTGGGAACCACCTTTGAAACCTCTGCCGCCAGTGTTGTGGTGTTGGCGGCAGTGGTTGCCGCGTTGATTACGCAAATTGGGCTAGGCGGACAACCCGCCTTCGATTTGCCAGCATATGAGGTTCGGAGTCCTTTAGAGTTGCCGCTGTATTTGGGGCTAGGGTTGTTTGCCTGCGTCGTCTCGATCGCCTATACCCAATTCTTGAAAGGGACTCAAACCGCGTTCCAAGGGCAACTCTTCGGGTTTGGGTGGCTCACCAAAATTCCGCGAGAAATTCATCCGGTGATGGGCGGGCTTTGTGTGGGTCTAGTGGCGCTAAAACTGCCTCAGGTGTTGGGCGTGGGGTATGACACGATCGAGGCAATGTTGCGAAATGCAGAATTTTCAGTAGGTCTGCTGGTGACATTGCTGATCGTCAAACTGGTTGTGACGGGCATTAGTTTGGGCAGTGGGTTGGTGGGGGGCGTCTTTGCCCCTGCCATGTTTCTAGGTGCGTCGCTGGGTACAGCCTACGGCAAAATCCTGCCCTTTGTCTTTCCCATGTTTGCTTCTAGCATCGCAGCATCTCCAGCCTATGCGATGGTGGGAATGGCAGCCGTCTTAGCGGCGAGCGTTAATGCTCCATTAACCGCTGTTCTGCTGCTGTTTGAAATGACTCGCGATTACCGGATTGTGTTACCGCTGATGGCGGCGGTTGGCTTGAGCGTTTGGCTAGCAGAATGGCTCAATCGCAAACAAGCTCCGCAGTCTAGTCTCAAACCGCTTGAATCAACTCCAGATATTGACCCTTTAGATCTTCGATTCGCCAACCGAAATCAAGAGCTTCTCAAAAACTTATCGGTCGCAGAAGCGATGCAGCCAAACTTCTTACGACTGTCTGCTGACTTGCCGTTACCCGAAGCCGGGTTGGCTCTGATTCAATATCAACGCCATAGCGCTTTGGTGGTCAATCAAGACGAGCAGCTAGTCGGCATCGTTACGTTACAGGATGTCAATCGTGCGATCGCACGGTGGGAAAAAGCTCATGCTTCGGATGGGGTTAATTACTCACCCCTTACCCAAAAGGTCAACGAAGTCTGCACGACTGATATTTTATATGCTCACAAAGACGAGCCATTGATCGACGCGCTCGATCGCATGACCACTCGCGGCTTACATCAACTTCCGGTCATCGATAGTGACGAAACCCATCAGATTATTGGGCTGCTAGAACAAGAAGGCATCACGCTTGCCTGTAACTTGGCGCTCACGCGAGAATCGCTCATTCCTTATTTGACGATTCTCCCTCCGTCTCAGCCAGCCGAAGCGACGATAAATACAACGATAAATAATACTGCCATAAATAGCGCGATCACCCCGTCTCATTTGTCGCTAGAGACCTCGGCTTGAACCCAAACAAACCTCCGGTTATCTGTTTCGGCTCGTCCAGATTCCGGTAAACATCATTAAAAAACCGCCTAAAAAAATAGCGATCGCCGCACCGACAGGGATCGCTGTTGCCCAATCTATATTTTCCATAAACCATTCACCACGTTGAGCTTACACAACTGCTTCTTCGTCTTGACGGTCTACTTGACGCAGGTGAATATGTTTGCGACCAAGAGAAATCTCAAACTCATCTCCTGGCGTAAGTTCCATCTGTTTCGTGTAGGCAGCACCAATCAAAAGATTACCATTTGACTGCACACTGATACGGTAGCTGGCGCTCCGTCCACCCCGCCCATTTGTTCCTTGCTTACCATCTAATTCAATTCCCTCTGCATCAATTAAAGCATTGAGAAATTTCATCATATTGACCCGTTCTACACCATTTTTGGTTACGGTGTAGTAGCCGCATTCTCTTGCTTTTTCCTCTTTATTGAGGTCATCTAATTCCTTAACTTTCTTGAGCAAGGGTTCGCCCGTAAGCGGCTCAATTTTCTTCTTTTTAGTCATCAACTTGCATCTGAACTGATGGGTATTGTCTCTATTTTACTGGACTTTGCTAGTTTGGCTATACAAAAAAGATCGCACCGAATCTTATCGTTTGCTTGCCTATTATACTGAGATTTTCTTTGGTTCTCTCAATCGCATTCAGGCTGATAAGAAAGAGTTGGTAAACCCCTAGAATAGAGTACTCCATAAAGAATGATTTGAGATCAGCCAACTTTTAATTGGCTCAGAGTAATAAAAGTCTTATTAGCAAGTGTTGAACCGATCTGAAGCAACGATGCTGGTTTAGAAATAGGTTGCTAAGGATGCATCAGCGCTTAATTAAATGCTCTGCGATCGCTCAGTTGCAATGGTCTGAACGGCTGCCTTCTCTTAAGCACGAGGTTTGGGGAACGTCGCATTATTGAGGGGAACGTCGCATTATTGAACAGCAACTATCTTTTCTGGCTTCAGCACGCAGATCCTCAGATTGGCTTCCTAAATTAAAGGTTGGGAGACTGTAGCGGATTTTCAGACTTCACGGGGCACCAACTTCATCACAAAACGGGCTTGAGCTATCCCCACCCATGCCTACAAAAGTTACAGACATAAAAAGGAGCGAGCCAATCGCGTATGGCGGGGTTTACTCACCAAATTGGCATCATTACAATCAGCCAATCTAAAGAGCAAATACCACCGAGTGCAATCAACTCACTCTTACCATTCATTCACCTGTGAGCATCACCTTATCAAGCTCAGTTGTCAGGTATGTGTGATAGACATGAATTTGAAATGACAACCCGGTACCCTAAAAGTCTCAGAATAATGTTCTGACTTTGGGGAGCAAACTGAGCGATTTTTGCGTCACAGAACGTTAGATTTAATGCCTAGCCAGTGAAATCTCACAGAGCAACATTCCTAGAATCGCAACCCAAATGACCTATTTCCTTCTTAAACTAAGAATATCCATCTCATAGTGCAGGATGGTTTGTGCATCTTTTCTCAGATGGGTCTACCGATGATTGGTGCTGAAAGCAGTGAGTCGATCGTTAATTTACAGTCTTGGCTTGTTGTGCAGAGTTATAAACAAGGAGAATAATAGACCGATGCCAAATCGCAATGCTCAGAATAAACAAAATTGGAAGCAGTCTGCTATCTATTTGATGCTGCCGTTGGTAGGAGCGAGCGCCGCCCTTGGGGGAAATCGGTTGCTGTCTTCGGAGGTGCTGCAACCTCAACCTGCGATCGCTCAGTCTGTAGATGCTCAGGTCGCTCAAAGTCGCACCTCTACCCTGCTCACCGGTGCAGACGGCAACTTTATTGCGGCGGCTGCCGAGCAGGTCGGTCCATCGGTAGTGCGAATCGATTCTTCGCGAACCGTTCAATCTCGCGTTCCCGCTATTTTCAACGATCCCTTTTTCCGTCAGTTTTTTGGAGGGCAAGTTCCCAATGCGCCCTCGTCGCGGGTTGAACGGGGGACAGGATCGGGGTTCATCATTAGTAGAGATGGGCTAATTTTGACCAACGCTCATGTTGTCAATGGAGCCGATACGGTCAACGTTGTTCTCAAAGACGGGCGGGAGTTTAGCGGAAAGGTGATTGGGCAAGATACGCTCACGGATGTGGCGGTGATTCGAGTTCAGGCTAATAATCTGCCTACTGTGAGGCTAGGCAATTCAGAAACGCTAAAACCCGGAGAATGGGCGATCGCCATTGGCAACCCATTGGGTCTTGACAACACCGTAACGGCTGGAATCATCAGCGCCACAGGTCGTTCAAGTGCTGAAGTTCGGGTCGCCGACAAGCGTGTCAGCTTTATTCAGACCGATGCGGCCATCAATCCAGGGAATTCTGGTGGCCCGTTGCTCAACCAGCGTGGTGAAGTGATTGGCATGAATACAGCGATTATCGGTGGTGCCCAGGGGTTGGGCTTTGCAATTCCGATCAATACGGCTCAGAGAATTTCTCAACAGCTAATCACGAAAGGCAAGGTTGATCATCCGTATCTAGGAATCCAGATGAGAACGCTGACCCCTGCTTTGAAACAGCAGATTAACAGCGATCGCCAGATCGGGTTTCAGGTTCAAGCCGATCGCGGCGTTGTGGTATTTCGAGCGTTGCCCAATTCTCCTGCTGCCAGGGGAGGTTTGCGGACGGGTGATGTGATTCAGAAGATCAATGGTCAAACTGTAACGACTGATGCCCAGGTTCAGCAAATTGTGGAAAGCAGTTCGATTGGCAGTAGCCTCCAGATCGAGGTCAACCGGGGTGGACGGGCAACCACTGTAGCAGTTCAGCCTGGGGCGTTTCCTACTCAGACGGCTCAGATCGAAAACAGGTAACCCAAATGGGCAAATTTAATGTCGTGGTCGGGGTTGACTAGCGACTATGGCGGATGAGCGATCGCGGAGGTTGAGAGAACTTGCTTCCCATCGGTGGCTCATCTGCTCTTTGCTGAGGTTAGGAACGATCAGATGGGTCAGCATCTAGTTTTGAACTCATTTGTAGCAAATCGCATCAATTTCGCGAATGGTTTGGGAGGGCAAATCACTTTCCGAGATATCGCTGGGAGATTGGTTTAGCTGGCTGCATCCTTGCTTTATCAGGGTTGCTAGATTTAGATCCCAGATCAGGATTCCATTGCGATCGCTGACACTCATTAGCGTCTCTTCCGTGCCGTGAAACGAGAGGCTCTCCACAGTGTCTTGATGCCCGGATAAGGTTTTGATCACTCCGCCGCTGCGTAAATTCCAAAGGTTGATGGTTTTGTCTTGGCTGCCCGATGCCAAGTTTTGCCCATCGAGACTAAAGCTGACGCTGGTCACAATCCCGCGATGCCCATTTAATGTCAAGTAAGGACTTGCCTCCCGCTCAGGCTTAGCATTGCTCACCGTCCAAAGTTTGATCGTTTTGTCCCACCCAGAAGATGCGATCGCTTTTCCGTCTGGGCTAAAGGTCAAGTCTGTAATTCCTTGCAGCTTAGCTGGATCAGGCGAGACATTATGATGACCCAGCAAAATCGGCTGGTTGCTTTCGGGATACCACAGGCGGAGGGTGTTGTCGCTACTTCCGGCAGCAAGAATGCGACCGTCTGCGCTAAACGCGATCGCGCTAATGGCAGCTTCGCTTCCTTTGAGGGTTTCTACTAAGTCACCCTTTGGCACCGTCCAAAGTTTGATCGTTCGATCTACACTGCCCGATGCAAGCACGCCACCATCCGGGCGAAAGCGAAGAGCGATCACGCGATCGCTGTGTCCGGGTAACGTTTTGATGAGGATTCTTTTTTCAAGGTTCCAAAGCTTAATGGTTTTATCAATGCTGGCAGAGGCTAATAGAGTGCCATCAGGGCTAAATTGAAGTTTCGTAACTGGCTCAGTGTGGCTTTTAAAGGTCGTAGTCGAGCGTTCCCAACGACCAGAATCTTTGCCTTTATTCCACAGTGTAATCCCGCTTTCGCTGCTGGCGGTGGCAAGTTTTTGCCCATCAGACCTATAGGCAATCGCGGTGATGGGCTGGCGTTCTGAAAGTTGAGTTGCGGGTTGAGAACGGGTAATCGCTTGCTGAAGGGTTGCGATCGCGCTTAGTTTTGTCTGTTTTGGCAACAGATTCCAAGGTTGATCAAGTTTTTGCAATCGACGCCCAGCTTGGAGTGCGGTCACCAGGGCGGTTTGTGGCTGAGACGATAACAGCGTTTCTGAAGTGGTAGATAGCGCATTGATATCTCGAAGTTGGGCGTTGCGGTGCTGATAAAGGCTAAAGACCGCCATTCCAGACGCCAGCAGCCCTAGACCGCCCAACGTAAAGGCAACCACTTTGCGAGTTTGGGGACTTCGTTGCTGATCAACAAAGCGATGGGTCAGTTCATGGGTAGACTGTTTCAAGCCTCCGACTGCTGTAACCGTGTGTTGGCTGGTTGTCGAGGCAAGCCGTTTTAAGCTATCTGTCATCTCAGAGGCTTTTTGAAGCTGTTGATGACGGCGCTCAGCTTGGGCTTCGCGTTGGCGTTGGGCTTCTGTTGCCTTTTGAAGCTGTTGGCGCTGCCGTTCGGCTGCTTCATGCTGGCGTCGCTCAATTTCTTGGCGGCGACGTTCCGCCTCTTCCTCCTCGCGTTGGCGTCGTTCTAGCTGTTGACGGTAACGCTCAACTTCTTCGCGTTGGCGCAGGGCTTCAGCCGCTTGCTGCTCAGTTTCCGCTTGCTGCCGTTGTTCATTTTTTCGACGGCGTTCAGTTTCTTCCTCACGTTGGCGTTGGGCTTCAGCCGCTTTTTGGCGTTGCTGTTCACGTTCCGCTTCTTCGCGTTGACGTTGCTCAATTTCTTGCTGATGGCGTTCCGCTTCTTCGCGTTGACGTTGTTCAAGTTGCTGCCGGAGACGTTCCGCTTCTTCGCGTTGACGTTGTTCTTCAGCCGCTTTTTGAAATTGCCGAAGACGTTCTGCTTCTTCCTCGCGCTGACGTTGCTCGATTTCTTGCTGTCGCCGTTCCGATTCCTTGCGTTGACGTTGTTCAAGCTGCTGCCGAAGACGTTCCGCTTCTTCGCGTTGACGTTGCTCAATTTCTTGCTGATGGCGCTTTGCTTCCTCTTGTCGCCGTTGTTCAATTTCTTGCTGAAGACGTTTGGCTTTCTCCTGGCGCTGGCGCTGTTCAACCTGTTGCCGAGTGCGTTCTAAGTTTTGTTCACGCTGTTGCTGTTCAAGTTGTTGCCGACGGCGTTCCGCTTCTTCTTGTTGACGCTGCTCCTCAGCCGCTTTTTGGCGCTGCTGTTGACGTTCGATTTCTTCGCGTTGGCGTTGCTCAATCTCCTGCCGACGTTCGATTTCTTCGCGCTGGCGTTGCTCGAAGGAGAGATCTGTCGATTTTTGGAAAGGCGGCGTGATTTGGCTAGCTGTCGGTATGATCGGCTCTTGAGCGAGGGGCACGATCGATTGGATCAATCTTGGGGGAAGCTGAGTTTCGACAATCTCTGGCTGGAACGGTTTGATCGAGTCTTGTGCTGTCGCCTGATCGGGGGCAGAAGGACTGCTCGACTCTTGGTTTGCAACTGTAGAAACTGTAGAAATTGGGGAGTCTGTTAATTTCAATCCTAAAACGATTTTTTCATTGCCCTTAACAATTCTCCTGGGTTTCTGCAAGGTATATTCAGGCTGCCGCTCTTCCCAATCTTGTTTGTGTTGATTTGCTGAGCGAATTTCTTGATTGCGTTGGTTGAGATGTTGCAACGTGTGGCTATAAACGTAATCGCACAATCTATCGGTGTCGATGATGCCTTGCGAATTGGCAGCTTCTCCCTGCAAACCTTGCATCAGAACGTAGGTGAACAGACCATGCCCAAGCTCTGGAAACTTCCAGGATTGCTGAAAGCGATCGCACGACAGAAAGGCATCAAACCCTGGGTGTTGGGCGGCTCGCCGATGGAGCATTTCGATCAGTTGCACCGTGGGATCGTCTAATTGATCGAGTTGATCGAGGGTCTGATGGTTTACACTGTTGAGCTTTGCTTCACCTCTGTGGCAGGTATCTAGCCACACGACCTGCTGCTTTGCTTGACAATTGCCGAGCGATCCTAAAAGCGCGATCGCGCTTAGCCCTGTTTTCAACAACGCCTCTTTTTGAGTATCCGCGAGGCATAAAACAGCTTGCTGCAATCGCGGTTCCAACACACCGTGCCCACAAAAATAAAATAAAACGGTATCTTGAGGCTGGGCATATTCTGCAATCTCTTGCAAGCTTTCTCGTACTGCACCTAAAGTTGGCGTACGAGAAGCCAAATCGTGGTGAATTGAAATGGTGCGTTCTGGAAAGGCACGAGTGGCTTGGGTCAGGGCATAGGCTAAGCTCTGACAATCGATCGCAGCGTAGGGCAGTGCCGGAAGGTGCGGATCGTCGTAATGCTGAACACTCACCATGAGTATCCAGAGTTTGGCTTGACCAGATTGAAGGGCGATTTCAGGACGACTAGGAGTGCGAGACATAGCTGGGGGGGTAGGTCGTAGGGATGCTGACTCCGCATCTCTAGCGTAGGGTGTTACAGTTGCATCCGACTTGGATAAGGAGCATTATGTTCTTGTAGTCATTGATTTTTCAACTGTTTATTGAACATCTTCATGGTTGGGTCATCATTGGGTGATCATTGGGTGATCAATGGCTAAAGTCGAGATGAGGAGAAGCACCATGAGGCAAGCCCTGCGGATGCAGTCCGTTCAGTTGCCGATGATTCCGATCGTGGGTGAACTGATTCGCCAACATCCCGGAACGATTTCTCTCGGTCAGGGAGTGGTGAGCTATCCGCCGCCGCCCCAAGCGATCGCGCAGATTAGCAAGTTTCTCAGTCAGCCCAACAATCACAAATACCAGGCTGTAGAGGGCATTGCCGCCCTGCGATCGCGGATTGCCCAAAAGCTGCAAACTGAAAATGGCATGGATGTCTCTGCCCAAAATATCGTGGTGACGGCTGGGAGCAATATGGGTTTTTTGAACGCAATTTTGGCGATTACCGATCCAGGCGATGACGTGATTTTGCAAGCTCCGTACTACTTTAATCATGAGATGGCGATCGCGATCGCAAGCTGTCGAGCGATCGTTGTTCCTACTGATGAACATCATCAATTGCAATGCGATCGCATTCGCCAAGCTATCACTGAGAAAACACGAGCAATTGTCACTATTTCACCCAACAATCCCACAGGTGCAGTCTACTCAGAAGCCGATCTGCGAACGGTAAACCAATTATGCCAGCAACACCATCTTT
Organism: Myxacorys almedinensis A; assembly: GCF_010091945.1. Lineage (GTDB taxonomy): Bacteria > Cyanobacteriota > Cyanobacteriia > Leptolyngbyales > Leptolyngbyaceae > Myxacorys > Myxacorys almedinensis. The sequence continues at coordinate 32,005 of NZ_WVIE01000025.1, read as the reverse complement.
ATCATATTAGTGATGAGACGTATGAATATTTTACGTATGGCGTTCCTCATGTGTCACCCGGATCGCCTTCCGGCAGCGGCAACCATACTATTTCATTGTTTAGTCTCTCAAAAGCTTACGGGTTTGCAAGCTGGCGCATTGGGTATATGGTCGTTCCCGCCCATTTGCTCGAATCAATTCAAAAAATTCAGGATACCAATGTGATTTGTCCGGCGGTGATTTCTCAGTATGCTGCTCTGGGCGCTTTAGAAGCCGGAAAAGCATACTGCCAGGAGAAGATTGCCGCGATCGCAGAGGTGCGAGATATCGTGTTGCAAGAACTCAGCTCTATTTCTCAGTTCTGTACGGTTCCGCCTGCCCATGGCGCATTTTATTTTCTGCTAAACGTTCAGACCGATTTATCGTCAATGGAGGTCGTAGAACGGCTGATTTGTGAGGATGGCGTTGCGGTGCTGCCTGGCTCAACTTTTGGGTTGGAAACGGGGTGCTATTTGCGCGTGGCTTACGGGGCGTTAGATCGCGACACTGCGATCGCAGGGGTTGGACGGCTGATCCGAGGCTTGAAGCGGATATTTTAGCTCTGGCGGGGTGGCAAGAAAACTGCGGCTTTTCAACAAACCCCACAAATTTCAAAAGTATCCTGTCTTGGTGAAGATCCTGCGGCATGATTAAGATAGGTAGAATCATTTTTGGTCAAATAGTTTTGGTCAAATAATCAACTTTTAGTTAAATCGTCAACGTTAAATCGTCAAATCCCACCCTTCGTCAAAGCCCACAACCCCATGTCTAGTTTTCTGAGCGGTGCTGAAATTCGGCAGACATTCCTCGATTTCTTTGCCGCCCGCAAGCACCACGTTTTACCCAGTGCCTCATTGGTTCCTGAAGATCCGACCGTCTTGCTGACGATCGCAGGAATGTTGCCCTTTAAACCGATTTTTCTCGGACAGCGCCAAGCGGAGTTTCTGCGGGCGACAACGGCTCAAAAATGCATTCGCACGAATGACATTGAAAATGTGGGACGCACCGCACGGCATCACACCTTCTTTGAGATGTTGGGCAACTTTAGCTTTGGGGATTATTTTAAGTCGCAAGCGATCGCGTGGGCATGGGAACTCTCGACCAAAACCTTTGGGCTGCCCCCCGATCGCGTGGTGGTGAGCGTATTTGAGGAAGATGACGAAGCGTTTGCCATTTGGCGAGATGAAATCGGCATTCCGGCGCATCGCATTCAGCGCATGGGAGCCGATGATAACTTTTGGGCGTCGGGTGCTACAGGGCCCTGCGGGCCGTGTTCTGAGCTTTATTACGACTTTCACCCTGAGCGCGGAGACGACACGATCGATCTAGAAGACGACACGCGATTTATTGAGTTTTACAATCTCGTCTTCATGCAGTACAACCGAGACGCAGACGGAAACTTGACGCCGCTGCAAAGCAAAAATATCGACACAGGATTGGGGTTAGAGCGGATGGCTCAGATCCTCCAAAACGTGCCGAATAACTACGAAACCGATCTGATTTTTCCGATTGTGGAAGCCGCCGCCGCGATCGCAGGCGTTGACTATGCCCACGTAGAAGATGGAACCCAGGTTTCGCTGAAAGTGATTGGGGATCACGTCCGCGCGGTAGTGCACATGATTGCAGAGGGCATTACCCCGTCTAACGAAGGGCGCGGTTATGTGTTGCGGCGGCTGATTCGCCGGGTGGTGCGCCACGGTCGGTTGATCGGCATTGAGCGAGACTTTACGCCAGAGGTTGCAGAACGGGCGATCGCCCTTGCCCAATCTGCTTATCCCATGGTGCGAGCCAAAGCAGACTCCATCAAAGCCGAGCTTCATGCCGAAGAAGAGCGCTTCCGCAAAACCCTCGATCGCGGTGAGAAGCTGCTCTCCGATATTTTGGGTCAGGCAACGACGCAAATTTCCGGTAAAGACGCGTTTGAGCTATACGACACCTACGGCTTCCCCGTCGAGCTCACCGAAGAAGTTGCCCTTGAAAAAGGCTTGACGGTGGATATGGCAGGCTTTGAAGCCCAGATGGAGGCGCAGCGTAAACGTGGACGAGATGCCCACAAAACGATCGATCTCACGGTTCAAGGAACGCTCGATCAGCTAGCCAGTGAGATGCAGGAAACCGAATTTTTGGGCTATCAACGCTCTAGTAGCCAATCCACGGTCGAACTGCTGTTGGTCGATGGCGAACCGGTCAATCGCGTTGAAGCAGGGACAGAGGTGCAGATTGTTTTAAATCGAACCCCATTTTATGCCGAATCTGGTGGGCAGATTGGCGATCGCGGCTATTTGTCAGGCGATGCAGTAGTGGTGCGCGTGGAGGATGTGAAAAAAGAATCTGCCTTTTTCGTGCATTTTGGGCGGGTCGAGCGCGGCACTCTGCACGTCGGCGCAACGGTGACGGCTCAGATTGATCTTGCCTGTCGGCGGCGCTCGGCGGCAAATCATTCTGCGACCCACTTGCTGCAAGCAGCCTTAAAAAAAATTGTCGATGAGGCAATTTCGCAAGCCGGTTCTCTCGTGAACTTCGATCGCTTGCGGTTTGACTTTAACTATGCCAAGCCTTTGACGGTCGATCAGCTTCAGCAAATCGAAGCCCAAATCAATACTTGGATCGCCGAAGCCTACGACGCTCAGATTTCGGTGATGCCGATTGCCGATGCCAGGGAAAAAGGCGCGATCGCTATGTTTGGTGAAAAATACGGCGATCATGTCCGCGTGATCGATTTTCCGGGGGTGTCGATGGAGCTTTGCGGCGGCACCCATGTGAGCAACACGGCTGAAATTGGGCTGTTCAAAGTGATTTCCGAGGCAGGTGTTGCGGCAGGCATCCGGCGGATCGAAGCGGTTTCGGGACCTGCGGTGCTGGAATATCTCAATGTGCGTGAGGCGGTGGTCAAAGATCTCAGCGATCGCTTTAAGGTCAGACCTGAGGAAATCGTCGATCGGGTGACCTCGTTGCAAACCGAGTTGAAAACCACGCAAAAACAACTGGAAGCCTTGAAAGGACAGCTTGCGATCGCAAAAGCCGATCAGCTTCTTACTCAAGCAGAATCGATCGGCACCTTCAAGATTTTGGTCACTCAACTCGATGGGATTGATGCGGCATCGCTTCAGAAAGCGGCGGAACAATTGCTGCAAAAGCTAGGCGAAGGGGCAGTGGTTTTAGGATCTGTGCCAGAAGAAGGAAAGGTGAGCTTTGTGGCGGCTTTCAGTTCGGGCGTGGTGCAGCGAGGCGTGCAGGCGGGGAAATTGGTCGGTGCGATCGCGAAGCTTTGCGGCGGCGGCGGGGGTGGTCGCCCAAATCTGGCTCAAGCAGGCGGACGCGATGCCAGCAAGCTTCCTGAGGCATTAGCCGAAGCGAAACATCAGCTTCAGGTCGGGCTGCGCTAGCCTCAAACGAGGCCATCGGGCAGGGCTTGCAGGTCTAAAAATCAGGGCAAAGGGGCGGTTTGGCGTTAGACGTTAAAGGAGGCATTCCTTTAGGCAAAGACAGCCCCGATTTTTACCTTGCAGCCGTTTCTCAGGAGGGGTTACTCGCCCACCCGTTCTGTACTATGCTTCACAGGCGGCGCGCAGGTTTCCGGAGGTCATGCCACACTTTTTTTTAGTTATCTCCTGTTTTTTAGCGTTCTACTTAGCCTGGAACCTCGGTGCCAATGATGTTGCCAACTCCATGGGTACGTCTGTTGGGGCTAAGGCTGTCACCTTTAAACAAGCCTTGTGGATTGCTGGAATTTTAGAATTTACAGGCGCGGTTCTGTTTGGGCAGAACGTCTCCGGAAAACTGGCAACGGGAGTCGTCGATCCTCACGGGTTTGCTGATGCGCCTCAAGTCTTGGTGGTGGCGATGATGGCAGTGCTGATTGCAGCAGGAGTTTGGCTTAATATCGCAACGGTGTTTGGTTTTCCTGTGTCGTCGTCTCATGCCACCGTCGGCGCGATCGCAGGGATCGGGTGGGTCGCGATCGGATCTCAAGCCGTCGATTGGCGATCCCTAGGCATCATTTTCGTAACGTGGATGATCACTCCAGTGGTAAGCGGTGCGATCGCGGCTAGCTTTTACAGCCTGATCACCCGCCAAATTCTCAATCACCCCCACGCGATCGCCCAATTCCAAGAATGGATTCCCTGGCTCAGCACAGCCCTGATGGGCATTTTTGGCGTGATTGTTCTCCCCACCCTGAGCAATCCGATCCACACCTGGATCTCCGATCACTTCAGCGTTACTCTTCCGAGCCACGATCTACCTATCCTGATCGGGGCAGGAGGCGCGATCGCGCTTTCCTTCAGCAGTTGGCGGCAGATAGACACCTCCCCTCAGCCGTCGCTCGAACCGTTGATCGCGCGATTTCAGATCGTCAGCGCCTGTTTTGTGGCATTTGCCCACGGCTCAAACGATGTTGGCAACGCGATCGCCCCTCTCGCTGCGATCGCCCACATTTACCAAAACCAAACCGTGCCTCTAGAAGACTTCGAGGTTCCCCTTTGGGTGCTGATCCTCGGCGGAGTTGGCATTGTCGGAGGGTTGGCAGCACTGGGTAAAAAAGTGATCGCCACGATCGGAGAAGGCATCATTGCTCTTCAGCCAAGCGGCGGATTTTGTGCAGAACTGGCAACTGCAACCACGATTTTGATGGCGTCTCGGTTTGGCTTGCCGGTTTCAACCTCCCATGCCTTGGTTGGTGGCGTCGTTGGAGTCGGATTGGTGCAAGGCATCAAATCCATTCAGTTTAAAACTGTGCGATCGATCGGGTTGACCTGGTTGATCACGATTCCGGTCGCGGCGGGGTTGGGCATCGTGATCTTTACGCTCCTCAAGTTACTTTTTGCAAACTAAAATCGCTTACTTCACATTTTGCTCGTCGCATTTTGCTCATCAATAGTTTAATGGGAATACTATTAACCAGGTTGATGAACGCTTAAGGGTGACGTACGAATGGGTCTAGAACTTCCGCAATCCACTTCTTCAGGGTCGCACAATCCGCCACATCTTCCCGACATTTCAGGGCAACTGTCTCACGATATTGCCCATCTGCAATTGACGAAAGAAACGTTGCAGCAGGAGGTAGAAATGTTACAAACCCAGGTGCGATCGCTGCGAGAAGCCGTGCAGCAGACCGATTCGCACACTGGCAGTGCTGCTTTTCCTCCTGACGCAAAGCCTATCCCTTTAGAGTTTCCGGCGGCTCCCTTACCCGTTCGAGATAGCCCAAAGGCGAAAAGTCTAGTTGCAAAACTCCAGATCGGGCTGTGGCTCGTCCTGCTCTCGACAATCTCGCTCTCGGTGCACAACATCATCGTCAGAATCATTTTAGGTAAGCCTAGTAATTTGTTTGGGTTAGTCTCCTTGGGCGGATTTATCCAACCGAGTCTAGGGAATTCGTTGCTGATTTTGTGGGTACGAATGCTGATTGTTGTGCCAATGATGGCTGCGATCGCGGGATCGCTTTACCCGCCAGTATGGACGGAAATCAGAAATTTTGTACTCAGCCGCGATCGTCGCCTCTTGCTCAACATTGTGGGAAGCGGCGGCTTTCTTTTTCTCTCTCAGGTTTTGATCTACATTGCGATCGGGCAAATTGGTCCAAGTGCGGCTGTCACCATTTTATTCATGTATCCCCTCGTTACCGTTCCCTTGGCATGGTGGCTCTTTGGCGATCAGCCGTCTCGCCTGCGAGTTGGCGTTATGGTTTTAATTTTGCTAGGCGTCGTGTTTACCGCAATTCCCTCGCTGTCGAAAACGGCGGTGAGTGGAGGGGGCGTTTTTGCCGCCGTTTTAGCGGGCGTGTCGTTTGCGTTTTACCTCGTGTTGATGCAACTCGGTTTCAAGAGGCTCCATCCGGTTCCAGTCAGCTTGGTGCAGTTCATCACTATTCTATTTTTATCGAGCCTGAGTCTATCGCTATCTCCGATCGATTTGGGTGTCTCAGTGTTGGCAGAAAATCGATTTGGGCTAGCGATCGGGGGATTCGTTCTCGGTGCATTGACCCTGCTTGGATACCTCACCAATAATTTTGGGGTGCGATATATGGGTGCAGCACGCTCATCAATTATTGCGTCTAGCGGCCCAGTGTTGACAGCCGTATTAGCCGCGATCGTGCTGCAAAGCCAACTGGCGCAAATTCAAGTGGTCGGCATATTGCTAGTAACTCTGGGTGTCACTGGCTTAAGCTTTGAACGAATGAAAAAAATGGCACACGCTACCAAAGCTGCAAAGTAAATAGAGGGCTGAGGGAAGTCTAGATTTAGAAGATTTGAAGATCATCTCTTCGAGTAGCTCCTTTCCTCACCTCTCGCTGACGATGCAAAAGATAAACAAACATAACTCGCGATCAACCCTAGAACAACTTCTCTTTAAGCGACGATTTGCCTCAGAGGTAGAATACGACACAATCGATCAGGAAATTCAAGACATTTTTAGTCAAACCCAAGCCGTTCTTGTTTTAGATATGTCTGGGTTCTCGAAAACGACGGTTCAGCAAGGCATTATCGCGACGCTAACTGTCATTCAGCACATGCAGTCCATTGTCATTCCAACCGTCATGACGTACTGTGGCACAGTGATTAAGCTGGATGCAGATAACGTGTTTGCGGTGCTTCCTGATGTAGATTTTGCGGTTCAAGCAGCGATCGAAATCTTCCGACGCCTCAACGCGGCTGGGCTTCATGCCAGCATTGGTATTGGATACGGCGATATGTTGATTATTGAAGGCAGTGAGCCATACTCAAACGACCTGTATGGCAGCGAGGTAAATTTTGCCTCTAAACTTGGCGAAGATATTGCCGGAATAGACGAATTACTGTTAACCGAAGCAGCCTTCAAGAAACTCTATAAGCCTGACATTAGCCAATGGAAACAGGTTGAATTTGAGATTTCTAACGTCACGATCGCCGCTTGGGGTCGCTGATGAAAACCTTGTAAAAACTAAAAAAGTTTTAGCAACGTTGCTAAAACTTAAACAGGTTTCTGGCTATAACTATTCTTCACCAACGTCTTGAACGATGTCTCGAATTCGCCTTTCTAAGCGCTCAAGATCCAATCCACCTTCATCGCGGGTAAATCGCCGAACTGTGCCATTAAGATTCTGCAAATCTGTTAGCAGATCCTGCAAAATTTCTTGCTGCTGACGAGCCTGTGTCACCTCACGCGGCTCTTGAACTAAATCACGCACGATCGAATCTTCGGCACGGGAGGCAATCACAGGATCGCTCTGACCTTGCACATGCACAAACGTCCGACGACCCGGACCTCGATCTTCGTCAATGGGAATGACGGCGGTTACCTGATCAGAACGCACGTACTTACCAAATCCCAAGTGAACCAGTACAGAAGACTGAATTCTCATAGTATGCTTTGCTCTTTCGGATATTTCTATTATTGCTAATTTCTTCAGTCTTCAGAGGCAATGTGGAGAGCGGTTTATACTCCTAATAAGGTTGAGATTTCCGCCGCTTCTAATGATGCCTTTCGATAGATTTTTTGTTTGTAAAGTCTTATTGAATAGGAAGCAGGATAGCAAGCAAAACGGCTGATTTTCTCTCTCAAATCACGAAAACTTGAAATAGTAATTAGCCGTAAACTGCTGTGCAGTTCGCCATACCATTTAATAATTTTGCAAGGTCATAATATGCAAGAGCAAATGTTAGGTCTATTCAAAAAACTGGTTGTCAGCGAACGTACTGTCGCTTTCATTCTCGGTATCGTGTTTCTTTTTGTCGGAATTGCTGGATTTATTCCGGCGTTTATGCAGCTTCCGAGCAGTGCGCCCGTTACCGATGTAGTTGTACCCAGACTTATATCCCCGCAGGGCTATGGTCATGTGTTTGGCATCTTTCCGACCAATTTTCTGCATAATGCTGTTCACATTGTAGTCGGGCTGATCGGCATTGCTGCGGCCACAAGCTTTAGCGGATCGTTGGTCTATAATCAAGGCTTTGCGGTGATGTATGTTGCGATCGCGCTTCTCGGCTTGATCCCTGCCACCAACACAACCTTTGGTCTAATGCCAATTTACGGTAACAATGTTTGGTTTAACGCGCTAGCTGCGATCGTAGCTGCCTATTTTGGCTTTGTTAAGCCTGCGAAACTTGTCAATGCCCAACCCACAACTTAGATTGCACTCTAGAACTTAGATTGCATTAGAGCAGCCGAGTCATTAAGCAAAATTGTCTTACAGGGGAGGGCTTGTTTGACTGCCTCCCCTAAACTTTGTGACGCTAAACTTTTGACTCCGCCTTTAGACCTAAACCTTTAAAGTTGAGCGTAAACCCCAGTCTGCTGCAAAAAAGTTGCTGCACTTGGCTCTAGGTCTTAGTAACCAGCGTCTATATTATCTTCACTTAAGTTACCCGCACTTCTGTAAATACGGAAATACGGCTAATTTCAAGCTGTCAATCTTTTCAAATTGAACCAGTTGCGGTGATTAACGGCATAAATCTACGGTTTGAGGGCGTTTTGGCGCAGTAAATCGCAATTGTCCATCAGTAAATCTCTATAAAAAGTAACTTTATGTGAGAAATACCAGCGAAAATGTTTTTATGTATTGACGAATAGTTAGCTATAAAATAACATTAGTGAAAATCTCGATAACAAATTTAGTGCAGGAGTGAGCGCAAAGTGAGTTAGCCCCTCAAGGAGTCAATTAAATGTTTAATCCCGTTGAATTCTTCTACTTTATCTTCAACCCTTCCAAACATCTTGAACAGCGCATTGCCCCGCCTTTTGCATATCTTTTAGAAGAGCTAGCGCGAGAAGCGATCGTAACTGAGACGATCCATCCTCATCAGCTAGGGCGCGCGTACTATCGAAGCACCTGGTGGAATGCCTATTGTCAGGAAGACATCATCTTGCCGGAAGGCGAGAGTGTTCGGGTGGTGGGTATCTCCAATATCACCTTGGTGGTAGAACCGAAAACGACCGCGCGATCGCAAGCCGGATGACCTCATCACTAAACTTGTAGGTAGTAGAAACAGATTGCATCCGCCGTGTGTTCTACTACCTATCCTATTTATTATTTATTTTTATAAGCTCTGTTGAGACACAGTTTTCTTAACGCTGCCTCCTGAAATTCTCTCCGCAATTGTCTGTAAAGTTACACTAAAGTTAGGTAGAATTGACCGTCAAATCTTCACTTGTGTGATTAAAATTGGAGGTGCACTTTCTACAGTGACTATTATTGTGACTTTTGACAGCTTTCTCAAGACGACTGCCGTACAGCGCGGCGTCTCGGATATTGAGCTAGAAACTTTATCTTTGGCACTCAATGGCGACTCAACCGATCAGATTGCTAAAAAGCTAGATATTGAGCCAGAAGCAACGCGAAAGCGGCTAAGCGAAGTCTACAAAAAGTTTAAGATTCTCGGTAAGGGACCTGGAAAGCTAGCCAAACTTCAGTCTATTTTAATGACCGAATTTCAGAATCAGCCACCCCAAGAGCAATTGAGTGTGGTATCAAGCGCGATCGCAGGGAACGAAGCAATCACAAATGCTGCCAAGCCCACCTCTAGGCGAAAAAAAGTGTTGCTACTCTGTTCAGGCATAGACGGCAAAACTTTGGCAGAACACCTGAGCAATACCATCCTTAAGCATCCTTCCCTTCAAACTCAAGTCGTAAGTGTTGATATTACCTCAGATGCGTCTCAGACTGAGATTGCTGAAGCAGCATCACACTCCGCCGATGTTTGCGTTGTTTGCATTACCCACCGAGGGTTTAAGCGCCCTTGGCTAAACTTTGAAATTGGCTTTCTCACCGCCCGAATTCCCCATCTCAAGTTATTACGACTTTATCAAGCTGATCTGTCAGGGCCTTTAGCTCATTTAGCATCGATCGACGGAACCACCCGAAAAGGGTTATCCAAACTGCTGCATGACATTCTGGGAGGAGATCTGCGAGAAGCCGAAGATTGGGTGAGTTTCAAAGCCTCAAGTTCTAATTGGGAAAAATGGTTGAGCGATGACTTAAGCAGAGCGGCTCTTGCAACCGCAGTAGAAGCCGATGTCGTTGTCGATGCGGGCATGTCTTTGTTGATGGACAATGAATATGTTCGTAACAACAACTGCTTTCGTCAGCTATTTCTCAGCCGGTTGGGAGAAATGGGTCAACAGATTCAATCTGTCGGCTCAACGGGATCAAGGTTTTCCCTACCCGCCGATCAGTATCCCCACTGCTTGGTTGATTTGCAAAAAAATTCGCTGAATCCTCGCGTGCGCGCTGTAGCATTAGTTGACAATCTTGAGCATTTTTGGCCTGACGAATCTGGAATTGAGATTTGGGAAACGGCAAATCGTTTGAGTCAGCGCCTGTTTGTTTTCTCAAAATTGCGAGATTTTGATCAAAGCATCGGGATTTTGCTGAGACATGCCAATAAATACGATGTCTTCGTCATGCTCAAAGATCAATATTTACGCCTGATTGAGAAATTTCAGATTCCTCCAAATTTAGACTTCTCAATCATTGAAACAGAACAAGATGGCGAGCTTTTAGCGAGATATGACTATGAGATGACAAGTAAAGGAAATCAAAAGCTAATTCGATTTTGCGCCGCTTCGGTAGAAGTGAATCATTATAAAAAGGCGCTGAAAGATGTTTTCAAAACGGCTCAAGCTTCTCAAGTAAATCTTAGAGGAACGAATGCAGATTCAATTATTCAGAAATTCGATGAAATCCGAAACCGCCTTTGTGAAAGCCTTACCCGAAGCGAATCTGCTTAAAGCAGAAATGTCTCGCTACATCGAAATCAACACGTATGACGAGTACGAAGAGGATCATGCTTACTATAAAGAAATGATGGCAAAAATGCTTGACAGCATTGCGAGTCATCGACAAAAACAAAATGAGGAGTCGCGGCGTTGCCGAATTCTAGAGTTGGGTGCGGGAACGGGGATTTTCACAAAACGGCTCGCAACATTACCTAATGTAGAGATCGTTGCGATCGAGATTGATCAAGTTTGTCTTCAACGGCTAGAAAAACGCTTTCATCAGTGCGATTTTGTCACCGTTGTGCATGCAGATAGTTGTAGTTTTGTGCAGCCCAACGCTTTTGATTACATCTGTTCTTCGTTTTCTGATCATCATATTGAGCGATCGCAAAAAGCTAACTATCTTGAACAGGTGAAACAAAATCTCAAGCCTGGTGGCTTGTTTGTCGTTGGCGATGAGTTTTTGCGAACGTATGACCCGCGCGATCGCGGTGCTTGGCAACGTGCCCTAAAAGACTATCACCATCACATCATTGCGATCGCTCATCAGCACGGTCATGCAGAACTGGCGGCATTAGAATCCCAAGCCCTCTGGTCTGGATTGCACGAACTGGGCGACTTTAAGGTGTCGAACCAAGCCTATGAAACCTTGCTCGCCAGAGCAGATCTGAAGTTTTCTGTAGACAAAATTGGTCCTGCTCCATCCCTCGATATTGGGGGGGTTTATGTCTACCAGATCCATCAGGCAGATCCATCAGGGTTAGAGGGGGCACTTACTTGATCGCTAATGTTCTAGTGGTCTGTCAAGGTTGAAATGAGGGACTGGGAATCGATGAGTGGATGGGTGGATGAGTCATCTCCCTCTATCCCCTCACCCCTCTGCCCTCTCACCCCTCCACCCCTCAACTCAAAGTTGACAATCTAGTAGACTAAAAAGTTCTAGATTAACAGCGGATTGGATAGACCATACAAGGGGTACGTTGCCTACAGAAAGCAAGTTCTCTCAAAATCATCAAAGTATCATTTGCTACATGCGTCACCCAACCCGCTGCCATTCACAAACTCGGCTTTCACGATACCTTTTTTAACGGATGCTTGAGCAATTTTCTCACGATCTCTGGAATCTCTGAAGGACGCTCTGCGACTGGAACGCCTGCTCGTTTTAGCGCTGTGATTTTGCTTTCTGCCGTGCCAATGTCTGGGCCAAAATCAGTCGCTTGAGACTCAATAATGGCTCCTGCATGCCCCATGCGTCTCCCACGGGGAGCACTCCGCCCAGCAATATAGGCAATCACAGGCTTATCAATCGCTTCTGCGATATAATGTGCGGCGAGTTCTTCACTGTCGCCCCCAATTTCGCCGACTAAAACGATGGCGTCGGTTTGGTCGTCTTCGTCTAACATTTGCAACCACTGGGGCAGGGTTGAACCTACGATCGCATCGTCACCAATACTTACCGCGATCGATTGCCCAATGCCTGCTTGGGATAACGACCACGCCACTTCGTAAGTTAGTGTACCGTTTCGGCTAAGGATGCCAACTGAGCCAGGCTTGTAGAGTTCTGGAGGATGAATGCCGAGCAAAAGTTGGTGAGGAACAATAATTCCGGGGCTGTTGGGACCAACGATTAGAGTTTCGGTTGCCTCGGCTTTACGAATCAGATGTACCATATCCAGGGGAGGCACGCCCTGACTTACAAGAATGATCGTTCGCACCCCGGCTGCGATCGCTTCGAGGGCGGCATCTAACGCCGCATAGGGAGGCGAAAAAATCACCGATGTATCGATCGCACCAACGCTAGATAACGCTTGCTCTACCATGTCAAACACTGGAATTCCTGCCAGCGATCGCCCTCCGTTGCCAGAGCTAATGCCAGCAACAACAGTCGTTCCATAGGCTTGCATTAATGGCGCATAGCACGCACCTAGAGGTTCGGTAATGCCCTGAATAATAACTGTGTTGGTTGCCGTAAAATTCATAAAATGGGGAAGTTTAGGGAACAAATCTAAACTTGAGAACGGCTAAGGATAGCCAGGATTTCAACACTCGTTTCTGTAGGACTATAAACGTTCTATTAGATGCCTGCAACCCGCCTAGAGTAGATAGTTTCAGCCTCAGGTATTAGAGTTTCTCAGCGTTTTAGCCCTTCCTAAAGAAAACTAAAACAGGTTACAAAGTGATAAGCCTGAGCGTTATCAGCAGCATACGAGATACCTCATTATATTTCTGCTGAATATGTCACTAAATCTGAGAATTTCCTAGATCCGATAAAGGCAACAAAAATGCTCCTGTTAAGTTCCGTATTTTTACTGGACTAATTGTAATTTAAGAAACGGTTAAGATACGGTTAAGGTTCGCGTTTTCTAACAAGCGACAGCGTTTGAGTGATTGCCTGATCCAGGTCTTCAACAAAAATTGCGGGCGTTTTCGCAAGGGACAGTTCTGCTTCTTGAAGCTGCACGCCAACTAACCGCACAACCAGCGATGGAAACGGCTTGACACGGCTCAACCGGACTTCATCATGGGGAGAATTGACCGAGCGAACAATGGAGACCGGACGCTGCAAAAATTTTGCGATCGCTTGAGTAACACGACTGCACGGCAGGGTTCCACTCACAATATTGACTAAAATCACTTTGATCTGTTTATTGCGGCTCAGCAACTCCAAGCCTTGTTCTAGACGTTCACACAAGTCTTCAGGCAAGGCATCCGAGCGGGTTTCTCCGCCAATGTTGAGACAGTTTAGCGGCTTTCCGCCCGCCTGACACACGAGATCCATCGTTGCCATCGTCAATCCTGCCCCGTTGGCAAGAACTCCGATTTGCCCATCTGGATCGACCGTCGATAGCACATCGGGAAGCCAAGCTGCCCCAGGGGGACGGGATTCTTTTAAAGTTGCGCCCTGCCCCGATCGCATGTCTAAAGCGGCTAAAGCAGGGTGGCGTCCCAACGCGGCATCGTTGGCGCTGACTTTGCCATCTAACGCCATCACCTCACCGGCGGTGTTGACCGCCAACGGATTAATTTCTACTAAATCTAAATCTTTGTTCAAAAAGAGGCGATACATCCGCTCAATCACGTCAGTCACTGCATTGAGGAGGTCTCCGCTTAAGCCCATTTTCAGCACTAACCGCCGAGCGTAAAACGGGGAAAATTCTTGATCTACCACAACTTGCTGCATTTGAGCGATCGCAGTTTGCACATCAATTCCACCTTGAGCCGAGCCAAGCAGCACTGGGCGACGAATCGATCGATTTAGCACTACTGCCAAATAGAGTTCTTGGTCAATCTCAAACTTTGCCTCGGCTAACAGCACCTTGGGCAGTTCGCCCATGATCGGCAGGTTAAAAATAGTGTGAGCCGCCGCGATCGCATCGATCGTATTGGATGCCATCCGCACACCGCCCAAGCGCCCGCGCCCCCCCATGTAAACCTGCGACTTAATCGCGATCGGGTAAGGAATGGTAAGACTTTTGAGGTCGGCAGGGCGATCAATACGCTGGTAAGCCGGAACTGGAATCCCAGCGTCGCGGAATAATTCTTTCGCTTGATATTCCAGTAGATCCATCACAGGCTGCTCTAAGTTTGGTGATCAGGTCTAAACGGCAGTTGCCCCAACTTTTTGAACTTAATCTTGAACTTAACCGGCTTTACGCTGATTGTTCCAGTCTTTAGCCACTAAATCAATGCCATAAAACTTTTGCCAAAACAGATCCACCAGTCGAGTAGGCAACAGTTTGGTCATCATAAACACTAAAAAATCTCCGGCGGTGGCTGCTACATAGCGAGAGCGGGGATAGGTTGCGCCAATGGCTTTTACAATCACACTGGCCACCTGTTCAGACGTCCAGGCTTGGCGGCGCGTTAACTGATCAAGGTTCTCAAGGTTCTCGAAGGCCGCACGATAGGGAGAATTGGCACCGCCATCAGGAATAGCATAATCGACTTCCCGATTTACCACCTCGAAAAATTCGGTACTGACCGGTCCTGGCTCTATGATGCTAACTCGAATGTTAAACGGGTCTAACTCACGGCGCAATGTATCGCTGAGGGCTTCTAGGGCAAACTTAGAAGCGCTGTATAACCCACCCAAGGGAAACGCAATGCGTCCCGCGATCGAGCTAATATTAATAATCTTTCCCCCGCCTTGGTTTCGCATCACGGGAGTGAGGGCTTGAATCAAGGCGATCGTTCCTAACACATTGACCTGAAACTGTCGCTGCACGGCAGACGGTGGAATCAACTCGATGGGACCCATTTGCCCATAGCCTGCGTTGTTAACCAACACATCGACTCGTCCGAACGTTGCGATCGCAGCTTGTGCCAACGCTTGGACTTGTGCCACATCAGACATATCCGTGGGCACGGTGATCACGTCGGCTCCGGCTTTGCTGCACAGGTCGGCAACGCGGGTTAATTTATCTTGGTTGCGCGCTGCTAAGACCAGTCGAATCCCTGTCCACCGATGGGCTAACGCTTGAGCCAAGGCTGCGCCAATGCCAGCAGATGCGCCGGTAATTAAAACGACCTGTTCAGATATGGGTTGAGGAAAAGGGGTCATGAATGGCTCCGATCGCAAAAGTAACAAACCCGATTAACGGGATCATTGCTATTATCAGTAATTCTCAGGGGATTCGGGTTGAATTGTTATTAGTTTGTTGCATTGTTTCTGGTTTAACGCAATCATTGGCGTTCTTTTGTTTTCCATGGCATTGCTTTTGCTAACACAATGACACCCTTTACTCTAACTCCATGCCGTCTCAGCGTTTGCATTGCTGATCGAACCGTTGCGCCCGATGTGTAAATATCATCCAAAAGCAGCACCGGAGCAGTTGGAAGGCGTCGCTGAAAATCTTTACCGAGAATAAAAGCGTGTTTTAGCGTTTGTTCGCGTTGAGCAGCAGATAGCTGAAATAGCGCCTCGGTCGCTTGAGCGCGCTGCAAGCCATTGGGTTGCAGTCGGCATCCGGTCAGATGACAAAATTCCTGGGCTAGTAGTTCAGCCTGGTTGTAGCCGCGCTGCTGATGTTTGCCGACGTGAAGCGGAATGGGAACGATAGTCGGTTTTGCAAGGTCTCGGCGAACTGGGGCAGCCAGCCATGCTTGAGCCACCTGCCGACCCAAGGGACGAGCAAGATCCGCGCGATCGCAGTATTTAAATTGCGCGATCGCCCGTTTCAACGCGCCGCCATAGTCACCCCACGCAAACACGCTGGGCTGCTCTTGCCAAAACTGTGCTGGGTCACAAAACTGTTGCTGCTCAAGCTCTTTCTGGCAACCGAGACAAAATTCTGTAGCGGTTGGGCGCTGGCAGAGGGGGCAGGCAGACTTGAGAAAGAGATGGAAAACAGAATCTAGACGCATGGGCTTGGTTAGCGATCGGTTGGCGATACCAAATTGATCTTTTACTGCGACAGATCCTCGACCCCCCTGCCTACGGCATCCCCCTTGACCAGGAGGGACTTTCCGGCTCCCCTCCTTAACTAAGGAGGGGTTGGGGGAGGTCGCACATCTGTAGCATTTACAGATTAATTTGGTATGAGAAAGAACATCATCCTTTCAGAATGCCCTCCCGCCACTTTGTCCTAGACCCCTATTTTTTCTGATCATGCATAAATTCTGATCAATTCCTGCTCTCTAAAAACGGTGTTTTACAATCAGACGAGGCTGCAATTGCGTTGCAAGCGTCAGCGAATCGTTTATGCTGCTTCTATCACTGTGGATAATTTTTACTGGTTAAATCAGATTGATTCAGAGCAATATGTGTGGGTCGGAGAGCAAGCCCTTCACCTCGATCAACTGGTGCGTAAAGGCTATGCAGTGATACCAACGGTTGTGATTTCGGCACGGATTCTGCGAGAATTTCTTGCTACGATTCACCAGAGAGAACCCTTTTTTGCAGATTTAGCCGATGCCTCGTTGCGGCTAAACGTCGAAAATGCCCAACAATTGCAAGCGATCGCTCGGCAAATTCGTCAACTGATTCACGATACGCCTCTATCGCCCTCCTGGATCACTGAGTTAGGGTCGTGCCTCAACATGCTGCCTCCGATCGATGGCAAATCTGGGGATGGCGATCCTGCAAAATCGCCAGCGATGATTCTTCGCCCATCCTTTGCCTTAAAGTCGGCAGGGGCAGCCTCCTCGGTGTCTCTGTCGGGTTTGACAAGCCTGATCGAACCGCAGGTATGCTGGAAGACGGCAGATGAGGTTGCCAATGGCTTGAAAAGATTATGGACAGAGCTTTTTCGAGCGCGAAATTTGGTCTATCTGCAACGAGCCAAGGTGTCGTTTCAAGATTTATATTTGGCTGCGATCGCGCAACCGATCGGCTCTGCGGATGCATCTGGCTATCTGCAAACCAATTCAACCGATTGGGAAATCTTGGCGACCTATGGATTGCCAATGGCGATCGAGCGGGGGGAGGTGTTGCCTTCGGTCTATCAGATCGATTGGCGGGGTGAGGAGGTGTCTTCTAAAGATGCAGGAAATCAAACGATCGTTTATCAGATTGGTGACGTTGAGGCATCGCCGCTAGAGCGCACAGCCTGGAATGACCCCCAGCCGCTGGTGCTTGCTCCCACCGTGTTACAGCGGTTTCTAACGCTGACCCAGCAATTGCAATCTGATTTTAATGGGGCAGATTCTATCAAGGTGTGCCCTGCCCCAATCGCGCTGGAATGGCAGTTATATCAAGACAATCTCTACGTCACCCAAGCAAATTATCGGCACCTTGAGCCTGCTCCGGTAGCGTTAGAGCAAGACGCCTCTCACGCTGTGATGATGGTTGGAATTGGCGTGTCAGGAGGACGAGCGATCGCGCGAGCCGAAGTGATTACAGAGCAGGATCTGCCGCTTAGGCTGCCGCCGGAAACCGTGGTGGTTGCCTCAGAAATTTTGCCTGCCTGGTTGCCCTTGATGCAGCAAGCCGCCGCGATCGTGGCGGAACAAGGAGGCATGACTAGCCATAGCGCCATTGTCGCGAGAGAACTTGGCATTCCAGCAATTGTGGGCGTGGGGAAAGCGACACAGCAGATTCGGACGGGAGATTGGATCGTCGTGGATGGAGATGAGGGAAAAGTGTATGAGGTGAATACAAAAGTGAATACAGAGACAAATATGGGAGTAAACACAGAATTAAATACAGTAGTGAAAAGCGAAGAAGTAAGAAATGTAAACGCAAAAAATACAGTAAATAAGCGTGTTAGTTCTGGTTTTGCGGCTCATGGAAATCCTGCGATCGCAACTCAACTGATGGTGGCGCTGAGTCAGCCTGATCTGCTCGATCGGGTTGGGCACCTTCCAGTAGACGGAGTTGGGCTTTTGAGATCAGAGTTAATGATGGTGTCAATCTTAGAGCAACAGCATCCTCAACACTGGATCGAACAGAACCGACAACCGGAATTAACGCAGCGCCTGATCGAACAAATTCAGACCGTTGCTGGGGCATTTTTCCCTCGTCCTGTGTTTTATCGCAGTTTGGATTTGCGATCGCATGAGTTTCAATCGCTTCAGGGTTCCCAATCCGTCGCAGAACCCAACCCAATGTTGGGACGACGCGGCACCTTTAGTTATGTCCTAGATCCGACCCTGTTTGACCTCGAACTCGATGCCCTCAGACACGCGATCGCAGGCGGCTTCTCTAATTTGAGACTCGTGTTGCCCTTCGTACGAACCGTAGAAGAATTTACCTTCTGTCGAGCGCGGGTTAACCAAGCCGGGCTGCTGCATCAGCCTCAGTTTCAGCTATGGATCATGGCAGAAGTGCCCTCAGCGCTTTTTTTGTTGCCAGAGTTTGTGGCAGCAGGGGTGCAAGGAATTTGCATTGGCACCAACGATTTGACCCAACTGATGTTAGGCGCAGATCGCGATCAAGGGCTGCTCGGAGCCACCTTAAACGAGTCTCATCCGGCGGTTATGGCTGCGATCGCGCAACTCATCCACGCGGCTCAGGCGCTCGCGATTCCCTGCTCTATTTGTGGGCACATTCCGACTCACACTGATTTTATTGATCGGTTGGTTGAATGGGGTGTCACGTCTATTACCGCCACTGTGGATACTGTAGAAGAAACCTATGCTGCGATCGCTCGCGCCGAGCATCGGCTCCTCCTAAACCATGCTCGAACTGCGTTGCAGAAATAGCGTTGTTTTTGCAACGCAGCAGGTGTTATTTAACGGCGGTTATTTAACGACGTAGCCTGTCTCTCTCAAAAAGGCGCTTAGCTCGGTGAAAAACTGGTTGCGATCGCGACCCTTGTAAGTGGCTCGTAGTCGTTTCCAGCCATCTTCTTGCTGATTCAATAAGTATTTGTCAGCCATGTACGCGGCTAATAGCCCTTTCACTTCACCGTCTTCTTCTCCAGCATTTACATAAAATTGCCATTTCTGATACGCATCTGCGTAAACTTGTTTCGGATAGCGACGGGTTTCATCAATCATGTTGCCGCGATCGTAGCGCCAGATTTGAATCGGAAATGCCGAGCCAGCAAAACTAGCAAACGCATAGGCAAAGCCAGGATTGGCACTTCTAAATTCAATCGTTCCATTGCCATCAACATCTTGCAGCCGATAGCCCACATCACCCCAAAAATGGTCTGTTTGGACATAGGTTTTCTTCGCCGCATCATACCGATAAATCAAAGAATAGGTGCAACAGTGCGCGCCGCCCGTGAAGAAATCGGTGATGATCTCAGGCTCTTGATCTCCATCCAAATCTTGCACCTTGAAACCAGATTCTGCAAACTCTGTTGACCCATCCGTAATATCAATCCACGGTCGATCATACTCGTCTGCCTTAGAGGGTTGGTCGAAAACAGTTTGCCCTGATCGGCTAATTTTTAATCGAATCTTGCTGTATTGAAGAAAATCTTTCTCAGGTTTTTGATAAGAGAGTTCAGCCCGAACGCTACCTTGCTGAGCCGTTTTGACAGTTTCAAGCGCCTGACCTGGCAACCCCAAGGCGCTAAGTAGACCAAGACTTAAAATAACGTTAGAAATTGCAAAATGAAGGGTGTTCATCGTCCAACAAAAAACGGCGAGTTGATTACTTGAAAAGCTACAACTGCCGTTAATTACAATCCAGAAAAGAATTACAGAAATTAATCGATCGCATAGTGACGAGCTACCCGCGATCGCGGATGGCGGAAAACCGCAAGATGAAGCGGCTTAACTAATGCATATAGCCCTGCCACAATCAGAAAGATCAGCAGCATCACCAAGATGGGGCGACTGCCCAACAGGTCATCTACTATCACCCTTAAAATCTCATCCAAGCGCGTCACCAAATCCCAACTGTTGTAGCGCAAAAAACGTCCGAGGTAAATCCCGATCGCACTCAGCGCATGGAGCACCATTTCAAACAGCAAAATCCACCGAGCAAGTCCCCTCTGATTGAGGTAAGCGCCCAGGTTGATCAGCGACAAAACGTAAGCTTCAAATCCGGCAGCGATGAAAAGGACGTACAACGGAATCAGGAAGAGCGTCACAAACCACACTGAATCTGCCGCCTGAACGTTAGTAATAAAGTGAATAATGTCGGTCAAGATATAGGGGGCATTTGGCAAAAAGGCAACAAAGACCACCACCCCTAGCCACCACAACAGCGAACGATGGCGCGTCTGAAGCCCGATCGGAGGAAGGGTCAAGGTAGATGCACGAAACTGTGTTTGCCTGAATAAAAGCACGCTCAAGATGAGGGGGACAACCGCCAGGAAAAGATTCCAGCCCATCCATGGAGCGCTATGGAGTAGAACGTACCAAGCTTGAGAAAGAAAAGTTGTGATCATAGAAACTAAAGAAATGAGGCACGATGGACAATACGCGGTTCAACGCACGCTTTATGCTCAAAGTCACGACGTTACAAAGAATCGAAGTGCTTTTCTTGGCATAGCTTACTCTCTAGGTTTGTCATTTGTATGACAAGATCACCACCCGTTCAAAAATTGGTCAGCAAAAAGCCGCCTCAACTTTTAGCTCAAAGCGGCTTTTTATGATGACGCCAGTTTGTAGACTCAAGTTTGTAGACTCAATGGCAGCCTATGCATTCAAACTACAGGTTCAACTGATTGCCGCGCCGATATTGAGTGTAAGCCGCGACAAACAAGCCTGCTAGCGTCACAGGAACGAGCCCCAACACGATGCCAAGCAAAATCGGCTCAATCATGAATAATCTCCTCAGTTTTTTAAGGTTCTGAAACATTCGTGCGATCGCTCTTATTTTCCATCCTAATTGGTCTCGTGGTCAATCGGTGCAACAAATCCACCCGACTGCGCTTTTCTTGCGCCAGAGGGTTTTTAATTTTCGAGGGCAAGGGTTGCCAAAATTTGTTAAAGTCTGTTTAGTAAATGAGTGAATATCTTTACAAATTTGGCTGAGTCATACCCTTTGAATGAGCAACTTGCCAAACCTAACGTTTCTTTTCAGAAATTGGTTGCGATCGCGCTAGTGGTTGCCATCTCAGTTGTGTTGGGAGTTCTTGCCGTGTACCAGATCCGCAAGCCTGTTCCCTACATTCAAGAGGTGTTGGCGCTTCAGGGGGATGCGGTTCAAGGTCATGCCATTTTTCAGATCAACTGCTCAGGCTGTCACGGCATTATGGCAGATGGTAACGTAGGTCCTAGCTTGAAAGGGGTATCTGCCCGCAAGTCTCGGGCGCGATTGATCGAGCAGGTGATTAGTGGGCAAACGCCTCCAATGCCCAAGTTTCAGCCTAGCCAAAAAGAGATGGCAGATTTATTAGGCTATCTAGAAAGCCTATAGAACGTCAGTTCAATCTTGACAGACCACTAGGGTTGCTATGAATTTTTGCCATGAACCTCTGTCACGAATTCGTTGAGCCTTTACCTGAGACTATATATTACGTTTTGTCAAGGTAAATTAGAAATCCCCCTTTCGCTAAGTGACCAAAAGTAGATAAACTACAAGATGAATTCTGAGATACCGCGATTTAAATATGAGCGTAGTTAGCCAAGTCATCTTGCAAGCCGACGACGAACTTCGTTATCCGACGAGCGGCGAACTTAGTGGTATAAAAGACTTTTTCACGACTGGCGCACAACGCACCCGCATTGCTGCCGTCTTGTCTGAAAATGAGAAGAAAATTGTAGAAGAAGCCAGCAGAAAGCTGTGGAAGAAGCGCCCCGATTTCATTTCTCCGGGCGGCAACGCTTATGGGAACCGGGAACGGGCACTTTGTCTGCGCGATTACGGTTGGTATTTGCGCCTCGTTACCTATGGGGTGCTGTCAGGAACGACCGATCCGATCGAGAAAATCGGGGTGATTGGTGCACGAGAAATGTATAACGCGCTGGGCGTTCCGGTTCCGGGCATGGCAGAAGCGATCGCTTGTCTCAAAGAGGCAGCTTCTGGGTTGCTCAATCCGTCCGATGCGTCTGAAGCGGCTCCTTACTTCGATTTCATTATTCAAGCAATGTCCTAGATTTAGTGTCCTAGATTCAAGGTCATGAACTCAAGGTCATCAGCTTCGATTTTGCTGAACAACTAAACAGGTTTGGTGTTTTCCTCGCAGGTCGCGGGAGTTTGTGTTAGAACTTCCGTGACTCGCGAGGAAAATTTTTATATGGACGCCGTTCAAGACGTTTTAGACTTTTGGTTTGGCAACGAATTAAAACCGCGCAAGGTTTGGTTTATCAAAGATCCAGCGTTTGATGAACAGGTGCGATCGCGATTTCTTGATCTGCATCGCCAAGCTGCCGCCGGGCGGCTATCAACCTGGAAAGATATGCCCGAACGGTGTCTGGCGCTGGTGATTGTGCTCGATCAGTTTTCCCGCAATCTATTTCGCGGACAGCCAGAATCGTTTGCCTACGATCGCGCGGCCCTAGAAGTTGCGCGTCATGCGATCTCCCACCACTTCGATCAGCAACTCCCGCCTGTGCAGCGTCAGTTTTTTTACTTTCCCCTAGAACATGCTGAAGATCTGGAATGTCAGCATCAATCTGTGAAGCTATTTGAGCAGTTTAAAGATGATCCCGAATTAAACAATACTCACCACTATGCGCTGAGGCATCGGGAGATCATTGAGCGATTTGGGCGCTTTCCTCATCGCAATACCATTTTGGGACGCCACTCTACCCCCGAAGAGCTTGAGTTTCTAATGCAGCCTGGATCATCGTTTTAAACGATGCGGGAATTCTAAGTTTTTCACTGAATAATTTCTTCACTGGATAATTATGATGAACGTTGCGGCTGTCACCACGCCAGCCCTAGAACAGATCAATCAGACCAAACGGGCGATCGAGCATCATATCCAAAGTATCGATCGCCATCCCGATCGGCGTGAAGGCGCGTATCCATACTATCTATTTCATGAGCCAGGACAGCCGATTCGCGGCACGGTGATGATGTTTCATGGCTTCAGCGCCAAACCTCATCAGATGTGGAGACTGGCAGACTATTTGTTTCAGAACGGGTTTAACGTCTATCAAAGCACGATCGCAGGGCACGTTCTCACCAACCCTGCCAAAAATTGGTGTCAGGTCGATCTCAAGCCCCCCTACGCCGATCCCTTAAGGGAAAAGCTCCGGCGCGATCCGATCTTGCAAGACTTTTTCAAAAACTTCGCCACTCACCCAGATGCCGCTCGTCCCGGATTTATTCAGCAGATTGCCTTAATGGCGCGATTGGTTGCCCTTGAGCCGCGATCGCTCGATATTATGAACGCGATCGAGTCTCCCAACAACCCAGATTTTGATCACTATTTCACGTCGTCTCACCTGCACTATCTGACCGATGCCAAAGCCAGGCTAGAAGACCTTCATGCTATGCCGGGAGCGATCTACACCGTGGGCTTGTCGGTCGGCGGAGCCGTTGCCCTGGGGCTTGCCGCCTCTCGACCCGATCGGGTGAAGGGAGTCGTTGCCTATGCCCCGTTGCTGAGAATTCACGGCAAAGAGCGTCGCCAATATGTGAATCTTGCAGGCCCGTTAGATATTAGCGAGTCTGGTTGGGATGCCAATTTACGCTTTCCAGTTGGGGCATTAACTGCGGTCGATCGCTTTGGCAGCAGTGTGGTGATGAGTCCGTCGGCGGTGCGATCGCTCCAAACGATTCCCACCTTCATGGTGCTAACCGAAAATGAAGATGCGGCAGACATCGACACAAACAAACGATTTTTCCAAGACATCAGCAGCGAAAGAAATCGTAATGCCTTTTATCTCTACTTGCTAAAAGATCAGGTTCCCCATCCGATGGTCGATCCAACCGAAGTGAGTCAGAATATGAGCAACCACTTTTGGCAAAGCTTGTATCAAGAAACCTTCCGATTTCTCACAGAAGGTCGAGTCAATATGGACAACATGGGCAGCCTGTCCCAAGCGCAAGATGTTCCCCCTGTGGCAAACGCAAATTAGCTGAGATATTGCAATTCTCATCAAGCCCAACAATTTGCCCAACCCTCAAGACTACTTCGCAGAGCCTGCGGCTGTGGGTTTTTTCTGGTTAGCCCAACATCCATTTCGGAGGGAGTGAATGTCATGAACAAGGGGTCTAATCGCTAACTTTCCTAGGTGCACGATTCAAACTAGTAGATTGTCAACGTTGAGTTGATGGGTAGAGGGGTGAGAGGGTAGAGGGAGATGTTATATCAAATTGATTGTTCACGGCGACAGATCCCTCGACCCCCCTGCCTACGACATCCCCCTTGGTCAGGAGGGACTTTCCGGCTCCTCTTCTGACTCAGGAGGGGTTGGGGGAGGTCGCACGTTTGTAGCATTTACAGATTAATTTGGTATTACCCATCCATTCATCCACTCATCCACTCATCGATTCCCAGTCCATCATTTCAATCTTGACAGACCACTAGCCGACGTAGATCGATCCATAAGTCTGCCTCTACTCAATCAGCCACGTTACCCAGCCTGTCCCGTTTTCGTTGGTCTGCTGCTGCGCCAGTCGCCAAGTTTTGCCTTCGCGCTGACGCTGCACATATACCTCAAATGGATTATCCGACTGGGTAGCTTCTCGGGTCTTCAGCTTCAGCGTAAAATCGTAGGTTCCCGTCACTTTGTAGGAAGGCAAATCTTGAATTGTGACAGGTGTTTGCGTTGCAATGTTGACCCGATCGATGTTTAACGCAGATTTTGGCAGCGATAGCTTTAGCTGCTGACTCAATTGTTGCTGCGTCTGACCAACTTGCAGCGCGATCGCTTTGCCTACCAAATTCTTGGGCACTCCACTATTTCCGCCACAGGCAGTTAGCAGTCCCACCAACATCACCGACAGCACAACTCGAACCCATCGCTTCACGGCTCTGCCCTCACCAAATCGCTCTTTCTCCTAGCCTATCAGAGATAGCATAAGCCAGTAGAGTTGGGAGGCAAGGCAAACGCGCCTAACTTCACAGAAGATTTCAGAACTCGGAAACAGAACTCGGAAAGGGGTCTAGTAGATTGTCAACTTTGAGTTGATGGGTGAATGGGTGGATGGTTCCGATTACTAGACTCCCCCTCTCTCCCTCTCCTCCTAGTCCCCCATTTCAATCTTGACAGACCACTAGGTTCAGAGGAAATTTTAAGATGGCTGAGAAGTTCATCGGCTTAAACGACTCGATTTATGAGTACATTTTGTCTCACTCGGTGAACGAGATAGACGTTCTTGCCCAACTGCGAACCGAAACCGCAGAGCACCCCCAAGCCCGAATGCAGATTGCGCCAGATCAAGGTCAGTTTATGGCGCTGTTGGTTCGGTTGATGGGGGCGAAAAAAACGCTTGAAGTCGGGGTGTTTACAGGGTACAGTTCATTATCTGTCGCGTTGGCGCTGCCGCCCGATGGCAAACTTGTTGCGTGTGATGTGAGCGAAGACTACACCGCGATCGCTCGTCGCTATTGGCAGTTGGCAGGGGTTGAAGACAAAATCGAGTTACACCTTGCCCCTGCTTTGGGCACTCTCGATCGATTGCTCGATGCAGGGCAGGCAGAAACCTTTGATTTTGCGTTTATTGATGCAGACAAAGGAAATTATCAGAATTATTACGATCGCGCCCTTCAACTCGTGCGCCCTGGCGGATTGATTGCAATCGATAACGTGCTTTGGTCGGGTCGGGTTGCCGATTCCACCGATCACGACAAGATCACAACCACGCTGCGACGATTTAACCAAACGCTAGCCGCCGACGATCGGGTGAATGTCAGTCTTGTTGCGATCGGCGACGGCTTAACGCTGGCGCTCAAAAAAGGTGAAGGCAGCAATCCGACGGCATCACACTCTTCGGACGCTTTAAAGGGCTAGTTTTTGCTAACGCCTTGAGCTTGATGATTGTCTAGAAATTGCTCAAACTCTGGAGCAAACACATCCGTCTGAACCGATGCATTCACCTCTTGCAACTTTTCCCAGATCGAATCTAGGGTCGAACGAGTATGCTGATTCATCGACAAAAACGATAGAGATTTGCCGAGTTTGTTAGCTTGAGTCATGCCAGAGAGTAAGATTGAAAGCCCCGACTGATCGATCGTATCAATCCACAGCAAGTCAACGACGACTGCATCTGCTTGGGCGATCGCCTGTCCCAAACTGGTCTGAAATGGGGTATCGGTTGGTTCTGCGAGATTGCCGCTTGGTTGCAAAACAACCGTGTTTGGGGTGGCTTTGTCTGCCGTTTCATCTAAAATCAAATCACCGTTTAGCATGTGCGTTCCGCCTTCTGACACGTCTCTCAGTTTTCTAAGGATGCTGTAAAGTCAGCAGGACTGGAGAGAAGCCCGTCACGATTACTGGTGTTTTAGATCACACAATTGAGGAGAGAAGTCATGGAGGTTCGAGCCGGATATACGCTGCCGGTGTTTGCCTGTGCCTCTGCGATCGCGGCGCTCAACCATCTGCGATCGGCGCGATCAATTCGATCGGTTGAGGTTGATCTGATCGCGCCTGCCAAAACCGTGACAATCGCCATCGAGCAGGTGGCAAACCTTCAGCCCGGAGTTGCGTTGGCAATCACCCGCAGCGATCCGGGTGACAATTTAGACTTGACGCGAGACACGCCGGTGTGGGCGATGGTGAGGCTCGGAACCGGTGCAATTTCTGGGAAAACTCGGCTTGCGATCGCTGGCGGAGAAGGCATCGGGCACATGGAAGGAGACGCCCCTGCAATCTATGCCTACGCCAAACAACTCTTGAGCGAAAACTTAGAGCGGTTATTAAAAGCCGACGAAACCCTCCACGTCACCCTTTTGTTACCCGAAGGGCGCTCCCTTGCCAAACGCACCTCCAACGAAGCCTTTGGCGTGGTAGAAGGGCTTTCTCTCCTGGGAACCTCTGGCATCGCGCAACCGCTCAGCGCTCCGGGTCAACTTGAGCTTTTTCGGCAGGAGTTGCAACAAAAAGCACAGCGATTTGACTGTCTTGTGTTTTGCGTCGGAGAAAACGGTCTAGACCTAGCCACCAAAATGGGGATCGAACCCGAACGCCTGGTTAAAACCGCCAATTGGCTCGGTTCGCTTCTCGTTGAGGCAGGTATGCAGCAGGTGAAATCGATTCTGCTTTTTGGCTACCACGGTAAATTAATTAAACTAGCAGGAGGAATTTTTCATACCCATCATCACGTTGCTGATGCTCGATTGGAAATTCTTACCGCCCACTGTGCCAATGCAGGTTTACCAACGGCAGACCTCCGAGCGATTTTCGAGTGTGCCACCACCGAAGAGGGCTTAAAGTATCTAAAAACTCTGGAGGGCGATTGGGTTACTCAAGTCTACGGCGCGATCGCTGCCACGATTGATCGCCGGTGCCGAGACTATATTTACACCCATAGCGGCTCCTCAAGTGAAGCTTCGGTTGTAGTCGGCTCTGTGCTGTTTGATCGATCGCGGCAAATCTTAATTCAAAGTCAAATTGCAACCACACTGTTGAAGCAAGTTTGCTAATGTGATTAAAATAGCCAAAATATTCAACCACTATTCAACAACTAGGACTCCCTCAATTTCAACGATAACCCTCCTTATAAAATGGGTTAAAGGCTTCTCCTCTTCTTCCTAAAGAGAGGTGGATATCTTGTCCCTAGGCGAAAGGGTTAGGGTTTTTCTAGACATTGCAGCAGTCTCAAAAACCTAGACTTTAAACGACATTCCATCACACTTCAAAACCAAACTTAGCAGGCTGTTTCCTTACCCACATTCAAAACGCGATCAGGTGAAGTTTCCGTGACACTCCAAACAGAACAATCTCTTCTCGACGCAAATTCCGCATCTACAGACACACCCGATCGTGCCAGCCTCAACCGCCAAATGATTGTCATCCTTGACTTTGGCTCCCAATATTCTGAGTTGATTGCGCGGCGCATTCGCGAAACTCAAGTCTATTCAGAGGTGCTGTCCTATCGCACGATGGCAGAGCAACTGCGCCAACTCAATCCCGTGGGGATCATTCTCTCAGGTGGTCCTAGCTCGGTTTACGACGCTGGCGCGCCCCACTGTGATCCCGAAATTTGGAATCTGGGGGTGCCGGTTTTGGGTGTGTGCTACGGCATGCAATTGATGGTGCAACAACTTGGAGGCAGCGTTGAACGGGCGGAACTGGGCGAGTATGGCAAGGCAAATCTTGCGATCGACGACCCAACGGATCTGCTAACCAATGTGGGCGAAGGCTCGATTATGTGGATGAGCCATGGTGATTCTGTAGCCCGGTTGCCAGACGGGTTTGAAGTATTGGCGCATACCTCGAATACTCCGTGCGCCGCGATCGCACACCACGATCGCAAACTGTACGGCGTGCAGTTTCACCCAGAAGTGGTGCACTCCCAGGGTGGGCAAGCCCTGATCCGCAATTTTGTTTACCACATCTGCGAATGCCAGCCCACCTGGACAACCGACGCCTTTGTGGAAGAATCGGTGCGGGAAATTCGCGGCAGAGTGGGCACAAAGCGGGTGTTGTTGGCGTTATCGGGGGGTGTTGATTCGTCTACGCTGGCGTTTTTGCTGCACCGGGCGATCGGCGATCAGCTAACGTGCATGTTCATTGATCAAGGCTTTATGAGAAAGCTAGAGCCAGAGCGCTTGGTAAAACTATTTCATGAACAATTTCATATCAATGTGGAGTATGTTAACGCCCGCGATCGCTTCTTGGCTGCCGTAGCGGGGGTAGATGATCCCGAAGAAAAACGGAAGCGCATCGGGCATGAATTCATTCGAGTGTTTGAAGCAGAATCAAAGCGGCTTGGTCCGTTCGATTATTTAGCGCAGGGCACACTTTACCCCGACGTGATCGAGTCGGCAGATACTAACGTTGACCCTCAGACCGGGGAGCGGGTTGCCGTCAAAATCAAGAGCCATCACAACGTCGGTGGGTTGCCGAAGGATCTCCGCTTCAAACTGGTAGAACCCCTGCGGAAACTCTTTAAAGATGAAGTTCGCAAGGTCGGACGCTCGATTGGCTTGCCCGAAGAAATTGTCAACCGTCAGCCGTTTCCAGGACCGGGTTTGGCAATCCGCATTCTTGGCGCTGTAGATGAAGAGAAGCTAGATATTTTGCGAGATGCTGACTTTATCGTGCGACAAGAAATCAATCGGGCAGGCATGTACAACGATTTTTGGCAGGCGTTTGCTGTTTTGCTTCCCGTTCGCAGTGTTGGAGTCATGGGCGATCAGCGTACTTATGCTTATCCGATCGTGTTGCGCCTAGTGTCGAGTGAAGATGGGATGACGGCTGATTGGTCTCGCGCTCCTTACGATTTACTAGAAACAATTTCTAACCGAATCGTAAATGAGGTGAAGGGCGTCAATCGCGTGGTGTATGACATCACTTCAAAACCTCCTGGAACGATTGAATGGGAATAGAGTGCCATGGGGAGCGCTAGCACGAGATCTAGCCGTTGCCGCTGAAAGCGCCAAATGCCCAGCGTGCCTGCCAGAGGGCTGATCGTCGCCCCCAGATCGCTCAGGGTGTGGTCAGCAGCGGCAAGCAAGATCGGGCTGTTTGGTGCGATCGTAGCGCAAGAACCCTGTCGAACTCACCCTCGTGTTACCCAAAGGAAGTGCCCGTACGCAGTAAGTCATCTGCGGGTTATCTAGAGTGATTGCCATTTAAATTGGTTGGGCAAAGTGGTTGAGAAAACCGTAATTTCAACGCTTTGCTTTCGCCTTTACAATGATCGAGACACCCTAGCGCTTAATTTCTTCATGTCTCAACTTACGCTCAATCTCGTTGAAGGATCTGTAACGTTTGGCTTTTCCCCTGAAGCGGCGCAAGATCTCAAAGCTGCCTTGATGAAACTTGTAGAAGGCTTAAAGTTGACCGCCTCAACTGCGGCTCCGGGCAGCAAGGCAACGCCCCAAAAACCAATCGAATATCGCCATACGGGTGATGTGTTTCTAGAAATTTTTTGTAACCCAAATATTTGGGCTTCCCCCTTTGCTGCCAAGGTTTTGGTAACTGTGAGAGACGAGCGAATTCGCCTCAGCACCGAAGCAGAACTGAGCCGCGTTATTGAAGATGTTAATCAGTACCTTGAAGCGAATTCATGAAGCAGACGCTCGTTTGGTTTCGTCGCGATTTGCGAATTCGCGATCATGCTCCGTTGCACCGTGCGGTAATGCGAGGAGGCGTAATTCCGGTTTTCATTTTTGATCGCGCTTTGCTACACCATCCCGAAACGTCGCCTGCACGGGTAGCGTTTATGCTGGAGTGTTTGCGATCGCTCGACCAAGATCTGCGCGATCGCGGCGGACGGCTAATTCTTCGCTATGGCGATCCAGTCGAAATTCTGCCCAATTTGATCCGCGAAACCCAAGCAGAAGGGATCTACGCTTACATCGACTACGAGCGCATCTACGGGCGAGTCCGAGATGCTCGATTAAACCAAACTTTAGCCGAGCAACATCTTCGCATTCGCTGGTTTGAGCCAACCGCCGGAACGTCAGAGCTAATGGAGTACCCCGACTATCGAAAATTTTGGTTTGCCGAAATGAGTGCGGCGATGATTCCCACGCCTAGTCAGATTCTAGTTCCGGATACTGTCATCGGGGAACCTCTTCCAACGTTATCCGAGTTGGGATTGATCAGCGATGGTAAACCCATTCCACCGGGTGGAACAAACGCCGCTCGAACATTTTTGCACCAATTTTTAGCCGAAAAGAGCGATCGCTACTACTGGCAACTCTCCTATCCCAGTGCCGAAGTCACTACGGGCTTAAGTCCTCACCTCAAATTTGGCGCGATTTCGAGTCGCGAATGCTACCAAACCACGCAACGCATCCTCAAAGGTAATGCCGATCCGCGAGTTCAGCGTAGCCGCAAACAGCTAGTGTCTCGCTTGCGATGGGGTAGTGGGTTTGCCCAACGATTTCGATATTTGCCGCAGCTAGAGGTGCGATCGCTCTACTCAGTCTTTGACGAAGACGGTTGGGACTTTAATGAAGAACTCTACCAAGCTTGGCAAGCGGGCGAAACTGGCTTCCCCCTCATCGATGCAGCAGCGCGATGCCTCAAAGCTACAGGCGGCTGGCAAGCACTCAACTTCCGCACTCGTGCCCTGTATTCCAGCTTTTTGAGTAACTTACTGGGCATGGATTGGCGCTACGGAGCGTTGCATTTTATGCGCCACTTAATTGATGGCGATTGTCCGATCGATCACTACCAGTGGGCAATGCAAGCCGGTATAACCCATTGCATCGACAAATCTTGGACGCGCATTTATAGCCCTGCTCAAGTGGCGGTCGAGCGCTGCGATCCCCAAGGAGAATTCATCAAGCGCTGGGTTCCTGAACTGGCTCATGTTGCGCCTGTTCAACTCGGTGCGCCGCCGCGAGTCAAAGGCTATCCGACGCCGATCCTAAACTACAAAGATGCGCGTCAGCGACGAGTTGAACAATTAGAACGTCAACGGGCTGTGTTTCGGAATGAGGAAAGTGTGTTGCCGTATTTAGCCCCGATGCCGGCGTCGCTGTTGCCCTTTGGGCACGACCAGTTTGCCAGTGAAATCGGATGGGCGCACCTGCCAAATCAAGACCTCTTCCCACCTCCGTTGGCGCTTCATCAGTTGGATTTCCAGCAGGCGAAAGCCCTGCGATCGTGGCTCGTTACCCAAGTTGACATTCAGCCGCACAAGCGGGAGCGCTCCGCGTCGCAACGCTCTAAAGAATCGCGCCGTTCGGCAATGAAGGAAGACGAAAATCTGATTCAACTGAGCCTGTTGGATTAATGTCTAGTGGCGTAGAGGCTATGGCGGCAGCGATCGCACTCCGCAAAATTGGGTCATCATCACCTTAACGTGAGTTCGACGAACGGAAGGTAGCGCAAAAAGAAAGCTGAGACTACGTTTGAAAGAGTTGTAAAATTCCTT